>JALYNA010000048.1 GCA_030773455.1 Actinomycetota bacterium | reverse complement strand
GTGCAGGAGGGCGTCACCGGGCACGTGGTGCGCGACCCCCACTCGGCCGACGCGGTGGCCGCCGTCCTCACCGGGCTGCTGGACGACCCGCAGCGCGCCCGGCGGATGGGGGCGGCCGGCCGGACGTGGGTCGAGCAGCGCTGGTCCTGGACGTCGATCGCCGACACCTTCGAGGACCTGCTCCAGCCCGGCGGCCACGAGGCATAGGACCCAATACCCACGTCGGGAGCGCCAGGGACGGGGGTGTTGCCTCCTCTGCCTGGGAAGCCGCCGGTTCAGCGGGAGTAGAGCTCCTCGACCTCGCCGTCGAACTCCTTGAGCACCACGGAGCGCTTGAGCTTCAGGCTCGGCGTCAGCATCCCGTTGTCCTCGGTGAAGTCGGTGCCGAGCACGCGGAACCTCTTGATCGCCTCGGCCTGGGACACCGCCCGGTTGGCGTCCGCGACGGCGGCCTCCAGCTCGGCGAGCACGTCGGGGTCCTCGGTCAGCTGGGCGGCGGTGAGGCCGGCGTCCTTGCCCTTGGACTGCAGCCACAGCGGCAGCGCCTCCTCGTCGAGGGTGACCAGGGCGGCGATGAAGGGCCGCTGATCGCCGACGACGATGCACTGGCTGACCAGGCGGTGAGCGCGCAGCCGGTCCTCGAGGGCGGCGGGGGCGACGTTCTTGCCTCCCGCGGTCACCAGGATCTCCTTCTTGCGCCCGGTGATCGTCACGAAGCCGTCCGCGTCGAGCTCGCCGAGGTCGCCGCTGTGGAACCAGCCGTCGGCGTCGATGGCCTCGGTGGTGGCGGCCTCGTTCTGCCAGTAGCCGCGCATCACGATGCCGCCGCGGATGAGGATCTCGCCGTCCTCGGCGATCGCGACGTCGACGCCGGGCAGCGGGCGGCCGACGGTGCCGATGCGCAGCGCGTCGTCGTGGTTGACCGACGCGGCGGCGGTGGTCTCGGTCAGGCCGTAGCCCTCGAAGACCGTGACGCCGATGCCGCGGAAGAAGTGGCCGAGCCGCTCGCCCAGCGGAGCGCCGCCGGAGATGGCGCCCTGGCAGCGGCCGCCGAGCGCGGCGCGCAGCTTGCCGTAGACCAGCCGGTCGAACAGGGCGTGCTGGGCGCGCAGTGCGACACCCGGTCCGCCGGTGTCCTGGGCGCGGGACCAGTCGATGGCCACCTGGGCGGCCCGGTCGAAGATCTTGCCCTTGCCGGCGCCCTCGGCCTTGGCCTTGGCGCCGTTGAAGACCTTCTCGAACACCCGGGGGACGGCGAGCACGAAGGTCGGCTTGAAGTCGCCGAGGTCCTCCACCAGGTTCTTCACGTCCGGCGTGTGCCCGATGACCGTGCGGGTCCTGACCGCGCCGACCTGCATGACCCGCGCCAGTACGTGCGCCAGCGGGATGAACAGCAGCAGCGAGCCCTGCGGGTTCATGAACCGGCTCAGCAGGCTCATCCCGTTGCCGACCTCGAAGAGGAAGTTGCGGTGCGTGAGCTCGCAGCCCTTGGGCCGGCCGGTGGTGCCGCTGGTGTAGATCAGCGTGGCCAGGCTGTCGGCGTGCAGCGTCGCGCGGCGGGCGTCGAGCTCGCTGTCCGGGACGTCCTGACCGGCGACGGCGAGCGTCCCCACGGCGTCATCCTCGAGCACGAAGACGGCCTTGAGGTCGGGCGCCTGGTCGCGGACGGACTCGACGGCCGCGGCGTGCTCGTCGCGCTCGACGACGACGGCGGTCGCACCGGAGTCGGCCAGGATCCACGCGACCTGGTCGGCGCTGGAGGTCTCATAGATCGGGACGACGACCCCGCCGGCGGTCCAGATGGCGAAGTCCAGGACGGTCCACTCGTAGCGCGTCTTGGCCTGCAGGGCCACCCGGTCACCGGCGGTCACGCCGGCGGCGATCAGCCCCTTCGCGACGCCGCGGACCTCCTCGCCGAACTGCCGCCAGGTCACGTCGACCCAGCGGCCGTCGACCGGGCGCCGCAGGCCGGTCTCCTCGCCGTGCCTGGTGACGTTCTCGACCAGCATGTCGGTCAGGGCCTCGTCGGGGCCGACCTCGGTGGTCGCGGGGACGCTGAACTCGCGCACGCCTCGTCGTCTCCTGCCTGCCCGTCCGGCTCCGGGCGCCGACGCCCGGAGCTCCCGTCACGGAGCGTATCGGGGAATGTAGCCGCTGATCCCTACCCGTGAGTAGCACAGTCGCCGTCGCCGGCACCCCGGCCGGACCGAGCGGCTAGCCTGCTGCGCATGGCCGACCAGTCCACCCAGTCGATCACGGTCGCCGCGCCGCCGGGTGACGTGATGGCGGTCATCGCCGACTTCCCGTCCTATCCGCAGTGGGTTGCGGCGGCCAAGCAGGTCGACGTCCTGGAGACCGGGCCGGAGGGCCGGGCCCGCCGCGTGCACTTCGTCCTCGACGCCGGCGCGGTCAAGGACGACTACGTCCTGGAGTACACGTGGGACGGCGACCGGCGGGTGTCCTGGCGGCTGGTCCAGGGCCAGATGCAGAAGCGGCAGGAGGGCTCCTACACCCTCCGCGAGACCACGCCGGGCAGCACCGAGGTCACCTACGCGATCGCCATCGACCTCTCCATCCCGATGCTCGGGATGATCAAGCGCAAGGCCGAGAAGGTCATCCTCGACACGGCGCTCAAGGAGCTGAAGAAGCGCGTGGAGGGCTAGGCGGCAGGTGCGCACGCTCCTGCTCACCGGACCCGGTGGGGCCGGTACCTCGACCCTGGCTGCGGCCAGCGCCGTCCGCGCCGCCGCGGACGGCGCCCGCACGCTGCTGCTGCGCCCCGGCGCGCGACCGGCCGGTCTGGACGACGTCCCTGGGCTCGCCGTCGCGTCCGTCTCGCCCGTCGCCGCGGCGGAAGCGCTGTGGACGTCGGCCGGCGAGGCACTCGCCGCCGTTCCGGGCCTGACCCCGCCCCCGTCCACCTCCGTGGTGCCCCTGCCGGGTACCGCGGAGCTGGCCCTGCTCGCCCGGCTGGCCCGCGCGGCCACCGACGACGAGGCCGACACGGTGGTCCTCGACGCCGGACCGCTGGAGTCGGGCACCGCGCTGGTGGGCCTGCCCGGCGCGCTGCGCTGGTGGCTGGACCAGGCACTGCCCACCCGGGTGCGGGTGCTCGGCGCGGTGCGGACCGCCGCGGTGCGCTCCGGAGCGGCGCCGCGCGGGCCGGTCGACGCCGTCCTCGACGCGCTGCCGCCGCTGGAGTCGGCGCTGGACCGGCTGCGGCTGGACGACCCGGCGGCCACCGAGGTGCGGCTGGTGGCGGTGCCGCGCGCCGGCGCCGTCCCGGC
>JALYNA010000047.1 GCA_030773455.1 Actinomycetota bacterium | reverse complement strand
AGCGCAAACGCCCGAGCCCGTCACCAGGACAGGCACTCAACTGCGGAACCCGAGCAGAGGCCGGCCGCTCATTCACCGGCGGCCTGGACGTCCTTGCGGGTCCAGCGCGCCGGCCTCGACCAGGACGTCGAGCGCGGGCTCGAGCCCGGGCAGCGCGCGGGCGAGGTCCTCGGGCCGGGCGATGGTCCAGGCTTGCGTCTCCACGTAGCAGCGCACCGCCCGGTCGAAGGCCTCCTCGCCGGCCGCCTGGCGCGCGGCCGCCAGCGCCACGGCGCCCTTGCCGTAGACCAGCGCCTCGTACTCGTCCTGGTTGTCGAAGTCGGCCATCGAGCCGCCGACGGCCCCACTGCGGTCGAGCTCCTCGTCGTGGCTGTGGTCGTCGACGACCGTCTCGGCGTAGCTGGCGAAGGCCTCGTCGAGCCAAGGGTCACGGAACTGCGAGTTGCCCACCATGCCGTAGAACCACATGTGTGCGACCTCGTGCACGACCAGGCCGGGGTCGGCGCTGCCCAGCAGGATCGCCGACGAGTAATCCTCGCCGCCACCGTCGTCGCCCGAGACCAGCGGCACGGCGAGGGTGGGGTACGGGAACGGGCCGAAGCGGCCCTCGAGAGCACCGATCGCCTCGGCGGTGGACTGGGCCAGCTCGTCGGCGGAGGTGTCGGCGTCCGGCAGCACCCCGGCGGTGACCCGGGTGCCCCGACGTCGACGGTCGCGGTGTCGAACTCCGCCACGGCGACCAGCACCTCGCGGGCGACGGGCTCGTGGGACTCCCAGACCCGGCGACCGTCGGCGGCCTCCCGCGGCTCCGTCCGGTCGCCCGACACGAGGACGACGAGGTCGCCGGGCGCCGAGACGCGAACGGTCGTGTCGGCCGCCGGCCCGACGGTGGTCTCCCCGCTGACCGCTACCATGGGATCCCGCGCCCACCCGACCCCGGGCTCCCACGACAGGAGCGGGTAGCCGCTGCCCCACCACGTCACGCCCTCCGCGACGCCGAGGCGGTCGAAGCCGGCCGGCGTGCGCTCGTCAGTGAGCCGCAGCCGGAAGTCCAGCTCCACGGAGACGGTCTCCCCTGCCGGGACAGTCTCGCGCAGGTCCACGCGGTAGAGGCTGCCCGGCGTCCCGGGCGCGGCGCCGTCGTCGACGTACCCGCCGCCGGTCACCAGATCCCCGCGCACCGCCTCGACGGTGAGCCGGTGCCCGGCCGACTGCGGGGGCGTTGGGGACGAGCCGGAACCACAGCTCGTCCACCGGGAGGTCCGGGGTCAGGGCCACGGTCTCGGTGCCGGTCACCGTGCTGAGGTCGTCTTCGAGCCGGAGGTCCAGGCCGACGACGGGCCGGTCGGGGTCGGGGGCCGCCCGCTCGGTCACCGGACAACCGGCGGCCGGCGGTGGGGCGCCCGTCGGCCCGCCGGAGGACGTGCACCCGGCGAGGACGACCACCGCGCAGCAGATCGGGGCCCATCGAGGGACGGTCGCGGAACGCATCAGGTCAGCCCACCCGGCAGGTCGGCCCGGCCCGCGCCTGACGGGTCTGTCCCGACCGCCCCGCTCGGCTGCGACACTAGGGAAACCGGATGGAGCCGCAACAGGCCCGGCGCGCGGGAATTGCAACGGTCGGGCAGCGGGGGTCAACCGACGGCCGCGGGTGTCCGCTGTTCCAGCCACTGCTCCAGCCGCTCCGGCGGCAGCGCGCGGCTCAGGTGGTGGCCCTGGACCACGTCGCAGCCCAGGGCGGTCAGCGCCCCCGACGGTCGCCTGGTCCTCCACCCCCTCGGCGACGAACACCAGGCCGAGGGCATGCGCCATCGACGCCCACCCCGTGCGCCAGCAGCGACAGCACGTAGGCCGACGCCAGCACGGCGGCGAGCACGCGGACGACACGTAGCGACCGGTCGGCCGCCTGGCGGGTCTGCTGGGCCACGGGAACAGGATCGGCTGGATCGCCGTGGCGCTTCAGCCCACCGACCCGGGGAGCGGAGCGGCCTCACCCCGCGGAGGGGCACGGTGGCCGGGCGCTCCGCGAGTCCCCCGACGCGGTGGCGGCTCAGCGGCTCTGCAGCGCGTCCAGGGCGACGGCCATGGACGCCGCGACGCGGAAGTCCAGCCGCGGGTCGGGCACCGTTACGGTGTAGCGGTCGCGGACGGCCACCTGCCGCTCGCTGGTCATCACCGGCGTGCCGGTCGCGGTGTCGACGAAGTCGAAGTGGAAGACAAACGGCACCCAGACGTCGCCAAGGTAGGGGATGAGGTCCCAGACCCGGCGCAGGATGGCGATGGACTGCCGGCGCTCCCGGCCGACGGCGGTGATACCGGGGGCCGACAGGTCCCAGGTGGAGCGCAGCAGGCTGGCGCCGAACTGCTTGCGGAACCAGCCCAGCGGGTTGCCGTACTCGTCGAAGACGTCGTGCTCGGCTGCGACGTCCAGCCGCTGCCGGGCCTTGAAGCGGAAGACCGGGCGGCTCTTGGAGGCGTCGGCGTAGAAGACGACCTCCTCCTTGAGCTTCATCCGCTTCTGCTCCGCCAGCGCGAGCAGCGGCCCCTCGGAGCCGTCGGGGTTCATCCCGATGACCTCGTAGCGGTTGACCATCAGCGTGATCCGCTGCTTGACGTAGAAGGCCGGCACCACCATCGGGGCGGGCGGCTGCTGCGGTCCGGGCGGAACGGTCACGTCGGGTCTCCCGTGCGGATCAGGGGTGGGTGCTCGGGCGTCATCGTGGCCCATCGGGACGTCGTCCCGCTGGGCGGCGGCCGCCCGGCTCAGGCGCGGCCGCCCGGCGCGGGGCCGGAGCGGGTGCCGGTGAAGGCGGCGTGCAGCCGGTCGACGAGCGCGTCCACCGGCGAGGGACGGCGGCCGGCGGGCAGCGGCGCGGAGGGCAGCAGCACCCACAGCAGCAGGTAGACGACGACGACGGCGCCCCGGTGAGGGTGAGGCCGACGGCGCCGACCCGCCAGAGCACGGCGTCGATGCGGCTGTACTCGGCGAGCCCGCCGCAGACGCCGCCGAGCATCCGGTCGGTGCCGCTGCGGCGCAGTTCGGGACGGGGAGGCGCGGGGACCTGGGGTGTGGTGGTCATGGCACGAGCCTGGCGCCGCCCGGATGCGGCGAACACCGGGGAACGCCCGGATCGGTGCCTGGTTCCGGCGGTCGGGGTCCCCCTGTTCCGGCTGGGGGCCGCCACCGAACCGGCGTGGGACGGGTGGTCGCCCAGCACGGCGGCTGACCGCCCCATCGGGTGACCGGACCGTCCACGACGGGACAGCGGCGCGGCGTCCGCCCACACCATCTCCGGGTGCGCGCGCTGCAGAGCTACGGCCTGGTCTTCCTCGTCTTCGCGCTCCCCTTTGGGTTGGTCATCGGGCTCGTCGTGGGAGTGCTCGACTCGGCGTCCACCGGTCTGTGGAGCGGGCTGGTGGCGGGCGGCCTGGGCGGGGCGGTCATGGCGCTGCTCATCGGAACGGCCGCGTCATCGGCGCGACCGGGACGCCCGCCCGGGTGAGCCGCACGGGCCTCGACAGTCCGCCAACGTCCCGGTGCGCAACGGCCACGAGCTCCCGCAGCGGATCACGATGGCGTTGCTGGAGCTGGGCGGCAGGTTGACGGACGTCGACGTGGCGGCCGGCAGGTACCCCGTGCGGACGCGGATGACTGGCGCAGCTTCGGTGAGCGGGTGACCGTGCAGCTGACCGGGGACCCTGCAGGACCGCTCGCGCAGGTCTCCAGCGAGCCGGTGGTCTCCACCACGCTGATCGACTACGGCAAGGGCCGCCGGAACGTGCACCGGGTGGTGGCGGCGCTGACGGAGGCTCCTCCTGGGACACGTGGGCCGGGCTACTCGTGACCGTCGCGCTCGGTGTCGTCACCGCGGCGGCCGGGACGGCACTGGCCCGGCGCTTCCTCGTAGGACTCAGGTCCCGGGGCCTGAGTCGCGGCGAGCGTCAGGGACCGGCGGGCTCGCGGCTGCGCGCCTCGAGGCCCACGTCGCCGTACGGGTAGTCGGCCGACGCCGGGGCGCTGACGGCGTCCAGGCGTGCGGCCTCGTCCGGGCCCAGGGACACGTCCGCGGCGCCGAGGTTGTCGCGCAGCTGTCCGGTCGTGCGGGCGCCGAGGATGACCGAGGTGACGGGTGGCCGCGCCGCCAGCCAGGCGAGCGCGACTTGCGGCATCGACACCCCGCGGGCCTCGGCGACGTCCTGGACGGCCTCCAGCACGTCCCAGGTGCGCTGCCGGGAGCCGACCCGGTCGTAGGCCTCCATGCCACGGCCGGGGTCCTCCCCCAGCCGGGTCGCACCCTCGGGCCTCTGGTCGCGGGTGTACTTGCCCGACAGCCAGCCCCCACCGAGCGGGCCCCAGGGCAGCAGGCCCAGTCCGTTGTGCAGGCAGGCGGGGACGATCTCGAACTCGACGTCCCGGACGAGCAGGCTGTAGCTCGGCTGCAGGGTCACCGGGACGGCGAGGTGCCGGTGCTCGGCGAGGTCGACCGCCTTCTGCACCTGCCAGGCGGTGAAGTTCGACAGGCCCGGGTAGCCGATCTTGCCGGCGGAGACGGCGTCGTCGAGGAAGCGCAGCGTCTCCTCGAGCGGGGTCAGCGGGTCCCAGGCGTGCAGCTGGTAGAGGTCGACGTGGTCGACGCCGAGCCGGCGCAGGGAGGCGTCGAGGGCGCGGCGCAGGTGGCGGCGGGAGTTGCCCAGCGCGTTGGGCTCCTCGCCCATGGGGAAGCGGCCCTTGGTGGCGAGGACGACACGGTCGCGGACGTCGGCCGGGCGGGAGGCCAGCCAGTGCCCGGTGATCCCCTCGGCCGCGCCGGCGGAGTAGACGTCGGCGAGGTCGACCAGCGTGCCGCCGGACTCGACGAAGAGGTCGAGCTGCTCGTGCGCACCCGCCTCGTCGGTCTCGGCGCCGAAGGTCATCGTGCCCAGGGCGAGGGCCGAGACCGCGCAGCCGCTGCGGCCGAGGGTGCGGTACTGCACGACGGTGCTCCTGTCCTCGGGGTCCCGCGCGACGTTGCCCTACTCGCCGGGTGGTCACCACCGGAGGCCGGGTTGCCTGGTCTACTGCGGGACCTCGTCCGTGCAGGGGACGTCCGGGAGGACGCGTGCGACGCATCGTGTGCCGACAGTTCGGCCCGGTCGACCGACTAGTGCTGGTGGAGGAACCGGACCCCTTCCCCGGTCCGGGCGAGGTAGTCGTGGCCGTCCAGGCGGCGGCCGTCAGCTTCGTCGACGGTCTGATCGTGCAGGGGCGCTACCAGGTACGACCCCCGCTCCCCCACACGCCGGGATCGGCGGTGGCCGGCCGGGTGCGCGCGGTGGGTCCAGACGTCGACGCCGTGTCGGTGGGCGACCCGGTCGTCGTCCTGTCGATGGCCGGTGGCGAGTTCGCGACCGACCTGACGGTGCCCGCCTGGGCGACGTCACCGCTGCCGGACGGCGTTCCCGCGTCCGTGGCCGCCGCCGCGGTCGAGAGCTACAGCACGCTGACCTTCGCCCTCTCGCGCCGGGTACGGGTGCGTCCGGGTGAGTGGGTCCTGGTGCTGGGCGCGGGCGGTGGCATCGGCCTGGCCGCGGTGGACGTCGCCCGGGCGGCGGGTGCCCGCGTCGTCGCGGCCGCGTCACCGAGGCCAAGCGGGCCGCGGCGCGAGCGGCCGGTGTCGAGGTGACCGTCGACTACGCCGACCTGAAGGACCGGGTCCGCGAGGTGACCGGTGGCGGGGCGGACGTCGTCGTCGACCCGGTGGGCGGGCCGTCGGCCGAGGCGGCGCTGCGGTCGCTGACCACCTACGGGCGGTACTGCGTGGTCGGCTTCGCCGGTGGGGAGATCCCCCGGCTGCCGGCGAACGTCGTGCTGCTGCGCAACCGCACCGTCGTCGGCGTCGACTGGGGCGACTGGGCGCGGACGGAGCCCGAGGCGGCCACCGCGCTCGTGTCCGAGGTCCTCGACCGGATCGCCTGCGGTGACCTCCGGCCGCCGGAGCCGACCTGCCTCGCGCTCGAGCGGGCTGCCGACGCCCTCACCCGGCTGGCTCGCCACGACGTCGTCGGGAAGCTCGCGCTGGTCCCCACTCCACGTTGCCCGGGAACCGAGGAGCCAGGCCCTCTCGTCCGGCTCCGAGGCCGGCCGGTCCGAGCCAGGGGACCTGCCTTCTCCCGCGGTGGAGCACGGCCGTGCGGCGATCGGTGGAGGGTGACGTCGCCCTCCCTCCACCGACCGCACGGGCTCAGCGGCGGCTAGCACCCCCGATGGTGGGGTCGTCGCCGGTGTAGCCTGGCGAGTCCGGGTCCACGGTCAGCGCGTCGTCCCGCACCACGTCGGCGGATGGCGGCGTGACGACGGTGACCTCCTCGGTCCGGCGCACCGTCTCCGGCTGCTGCTCCTCCTCGTTGCCCTTCGTCGAGGAGGCGGCGGCGGCGCCCGCCGCCGCGGCACCGGCCACGGCCGCGACGCCGGCGACGACGCTCCTCGCCGACACCCCCGCCTTGCCGCTGTCCCCGTGCGAGCCGACCGCGTCACCCGCACCGGGCGTGCCGACGTCCATGTGGTCGTTCACCGAGCCCCGCCACGCGCCGGTGGCGTAGCCCTCGTCCTCGATCAGCTCCTTGAACCTCTTCAGGTCGGAGGTGACCTGCCGCTCCACGATGCCGAGCTTGTCGCCGACCTGCTCCACGGCACCCTCGGGCTCGTACTCCAGGGACAGGTGGACGATCGTGGACATCGGGCCGGCCG
>JALYNA010000046.1 GCA_030773455.1 Actinomycetota bacterium | reverse complement strand
CCGACGCCGACCAGCCGGTGTCCGCGGTGATCGACGACAGCGCGACCGGGAAGGCGTAGTAGAGGACGCCCCAGCTGACCACCTCCGTGACGCACAGCGCGGCGAGCACTCGCCGGGGCGGACGCCGGCGGCGTTCACCCCGCGCGGGCTGCCCCGGCCGCGTCGTCGGCGTGGGAACCGCTCAAGACTCGGACGCAGCAGCCCCAACGGTCACCGGCTGCGGCGCCGGGCCGCAGCAACCGGCCGCTGTGGGCTCGTCGGCGGAGTAGCCGTGCTCGAGACCGGTGGCGAAGCCGGCGCCGGAGGTCTCGGCGGCCTCGCGGGCGCCCAGGTCGGTGCTGCACACGCCGGTCGGGGGCAGGTGCAGCTGCACGGAGTCGGCGGCCTCGGTGTCCCCGGCCAGCGCCGCGGCGATCGAGCGCACCTGCTCGTAGCCGGTGGCCAGCAAGAAGGTCGGGGCGCGGCCGTAGGACTTCATGCCGGCCAGGTAGAAGCCCTCGTCGGGGTGGCTGAGGTGGCGGTGACCGTGTGGGGGCACGGTGCCGCAGGAGCGCAGGTTCGGGTCGATCAGCGGCGCCAGGCGCGCGGGGGCCTCCATGCCGGGGTCCAGGTCCAGGCGGACCTCGCGGAGCATGTCCAGGTCGGGGCGGAAGCCGGTCGCCGCGGCCACGGCGTCCACGTGCAGGTCCAGCCGAGCGCCGTCCCGCGCCGTGCCGGTGACACGCAGCCGGCCGGGAACGTCGGCCGGGGGTGCGAGGCCGGTGATCGTGACCTCGCGCAGCAGCGTGACCGCGCCGGACCGGACGGCGGCCTTCAGGCTGGAGCCGAGCAGTCCGCGGGCGGGCAGCCCGTCGGCGTCCCCGCCGCCGTACAGCCGGGCGGGGGAGCGGCCGCGGATCGCCCACGTGATCTGCGTGCCGGGCTCGGCCAGCTGCAGGTCGACCAGCGCGAGCAGGGTGGTGGCCGCCGAGTGGCCCATGCCGACCACTAGGGTGTGCCTGCCGGCGAAGCGGGCCCGGTCGGCACCGAGGACGTCGGGCAGCGGGCGACCAGCCACCGGCCGGCCTGGTCCTCGCCGACCGCAGGGAGGCCCGCGGCCCCGATCGGATTGGACCGGCCCCAGGTGCCCGACGCGTCGATCACCGCGCGCGGTCACGTCCTCGACCGGCCGGAGACGACGGTGCGCACCAGGTAGGCGCGGCCCGCGCGACCCACTGTCCGGGTCTTGTCCACCCCGACCCGGGACACCGCGACCACTGGGACGCCGGTGCGGATCCGGCCGGCCAGCTGCGGCGTGGCCGCCAGCGCGGTCAGGTAGCGATCGGCCAGCTCGGCGCCGGTCGGCAGCTCGGTGCGGTCGGGGAACGCCCAGCCGGTCGGCTCCAGGAGCCGGGCAGCGGCAGCGTCGACGTCGTACTCCCAGGGGGAGAACAGCCGCACGTGGCCCCACGAGCGCACCGCCGTGGCCGGCTGCTCGCCGGCCTCCAGGACCAGCGGCTCCAGCCCCCGTTCGAGCAGGTGCGCCGCGGCCGCCAGACCCACCGGGCCGGCGCCGATCACCACCACCGGCAGGTCGTCCGTCGGGTAGGCGCGCATGCTGTGCTCCCGTCCCTCGATCGTCGGTCGAGCATCCAATGCCGTGCACATTAGTAACCAATGCTGTTGTCATCAACGCTGGTGTGGCACACTGTCCGGCATGCGCCGGGAGCTGGACGTCCGACTGCTGGACGTCGACGAGCTGACCTCTCCGGCCGACCGCGCCCGGCTGCTCGCGCCGCAGCTGAAGGCGCTGGCGGACCCCAACCGGCTGCACCTGCTCCTGCTGCTGGCCGAGGGCCCCCGCAGCGTCCGGCAGCTCACCGACGCCACCGGCATGGGTCAGACCCTGGTCAGCCACCACCTCGCGCCCCTCCGGGAGCAGGGGCTGGTCAGCATCACGCCGAAGGGGCGGAGCAACGTCTACTCCTTGTGCTGCGAGGCCCTCGCCGGACCGGTGAAGACCCTGGCGACCCTGGCCGCGCTGACGCCCGAGGGCGCCGACGCCTGCTGCGCACCCTGACGGCCGTCCCGACACCTGTGACCCGCCCGGTCGCAGGTGGCGCAAGGGCCCGTACCAGGATGGGCGTGTGGTGAGACAACGCACGATCGGCCCCGAGGACGCGCGCTCCTGGTTGCTGGTCAACGGAGCCCGCACCGACCTCTTCGACCGCGCGCACGAGTCGCGGGCCGACCAGATCATCCTGGACATCGAGGACGCGGTGGATCCCGCGCACAAGGCCGAGGCCCGCGCGGGTGTGGTCGAGTGGCTGTCGGCCGGGGACCGGTCGGCCTGGGTGCGGATCAACGACCGCTCGACGGAGTTCTGGAACGGCGACGTCACGGAGCTGGCCGGGCTGCCCGGGCTGCTCGGCGTCATGCTGGCGAAGAGCGAGGCCGCCGCGCAGGTCACCGAGACGTTCGACCGGCTCGGCGGCTCCACCCCGGTCCTGGCACTGGTCGAGTCGGCTCTGGGCATCGAGGAGGCCGTGCACATCGCCCGTGCCCGCGGCGCCTTCCGGCTGGCCTTCGGCAGCGGCGACTACCGCCGCGACACCGGGACCAGCGCCGACGACCTGGCCATGGCCTACCCGCGCACCCGGCTGGTCGTGGCGAGCCGGATCGGCGGGCTCCCGGGACCCATCGACGGCCCGACGGTGAGCAGCAGCCACCCGATCCTGCGCGAGCAGACCGCCGTCACCGTCTCCCTCGGCCTCACCGGCAAGCTCTGCCTGGACCCCGAGCAGACGTCCGTGATCAACGAGGTCATCAGCCCCACGCGGTCCGACGTGGCGTGGGCGCAGGACTTCCTGGCCGACTTCGAGGCCCGCGGCCGGGTCATCCGCGACGGCAGCGACAAGCCCCGGCTCGGTCGCGCCCACAAGATCGAGCGGCTGGCGCGGACCTTCGGCGTCGAGCCCGCCTGAGCACCGGAGGAGCCGCCCGGACCCCGGCGGCTCCTCCGGTCACTCCAGCAGGCGGGAGACCCCGGCCAGCCGGGCGTCCCCGGCCATCGAGGCCAGCCACCCCGACCAGCCCGGCCGGGCCCGCATCGACTCCAGCGCCGCCCGCGCCGCGACCCGATCGCCGCGCTGCGATGCGGCCAGGGCGGCGTAGAGGTCACGGGCGCCTTCGGGGGCGAACAGCGCGAGGGTCTCGTAGTCGCGCTCGTCGTAGGCCCGCTGCAGGTTGCGCAGCATCCGCAGCTGGGCGACCGGGTCGCCGGAGTCGTCGACCCGCAGGTCCATCCGCACGCCGTCGTCCTCGTCGCTGGCCGGCGTCCCGCTGACCACCAGCAGGGCCGCGGACTGCCGGCCCCGGACGTCCCCGCCGGCGTCCTGGCCGGCGGTCAGCGCGGCCAGCAGCCGGTCGGCGAGGTCGCCCCGGGCGGCGGTGAAGGCCTGCACCATCACCGGCAGCACCTCCGGCGAGGCGAGCATGTTGCCCTGCACGCTCAGCTGGTCGCCCAGCTGGTGCCCGCTGACCGGCAGCGAGCCGCGCCCGGTGTCGGCCGCCACCCGACCGGTGGCGTCGAGGACGGCGATCTGCCGGTCGACGTCCTCGGCCGCGTGCGCCGCCGCCCGGACCAGGTCGGCCGGGGCCGCGCCCTCGGCCAGGCCGGCGAGCAGGGACTGGCCGAGCCCGCGCCGGCTGCGCGCCTGGACGGCGACCACCCCGACCCCCGGCCGGGCGCTGGGCACCGCCCGGCCGACGGCGAGAATGCACGAGGACACCGCGATGCCCAGCTCACCCGTCCCCGGGTCGCGGGCGACGACGGAGAACGTCACGGCATCGCCTCGCCGGCGCTCGTCGACCCCGGAACGGGACGTGTTGTGTCTCCGGGTGACCTCGCCGGCTCGGTCACACAGCAGCCGGGAGCGGCATCTTCCGCACGTCGTCGGCGACGGTGAGCGGGGCGCCGGTGGCCGCCTGGACCTCCTCGACGCTGACGCCGGGGGCGGTCTCGCGCAGGAGGAACCCGGCCGGGGTGACGTCGACGACGGCAAGGTCGGTGACCACCCGGTCCACGCAGGCCTTGCCGGTCAGCGGCAGGGTGCACTCCTCCACAAGCTTGGGGGCGCCGTCGCGCGCGACGTGCTCCATCATGATGATCACCCGGCGGGCGCCGTGGACCAGGTCCATCGCCCCGCCCATGCCGTTGACCATCTTCCCGGGGATCAGCCAGTTGGCCAGGTCTCCGCGGGGGTTGACCTGCATCGCCCCGAGGACGGCGAGGTCGAGGTGGCGGCCGCGGATCATCCCGAAGGACAGCGAGGAGTCGAAGAACGAGGCGCCGGGCAGGATGGTGACGGTCTCCTTGCCGGCGTTGATCAGGTCTGGGTCCTCCTCGCCCTCGAAGGGGTAGGGGCCCACCCCGAGGACGCCGTTCTCCGAGTGCAGCACCACGTGCACCCCGTCGGGGACGTAGTTGGGCACCAGGGTCGGCATGCCGATGCCCAGGTTGACGTACTCGCCGTCGCCCAGCTCGAGGGCGACCCGGGCGGCGAGCTGCTCGCGGGACAGGGTCATGTCAGTCGGCTCCCTCGACGGTGGCCTCCTCGCCCCCGGCCGCGAGCGGCGCGGCCGAGGAACGGGGGCGGGTGGTGACCTTCTCGATCTTCTTGCCCTCGGGGCCCACGACGACGACCCGGTCGACGAAGACCCCCGGCAGGTGCACGTCCTCGGGAGTGATCTCGCCCGGCTCGACGAGGGTTTCGACCTCGGCGATGGTGATCCGCCCCGCCATGCCGGCCAGGGGGTTGAAGTTGCGCGCCGACTCGTGGAACACCAGGTTGCCGTGCCGGTCGCCGACCGCGGCGCGGACCAGGCCGAAGTCGGCGGTCAGCGCGGTCTCCAGCACGTACTGCCGGCCGTCGAACTCGCGGATCTCCTTGGGACGGGAGGTCTCCACGACCGTGCCGTCGGCGCCGTACCGGACCGGGATGCCCCCGTCGGCGACCATCGTGCCCACCCCGGTGGGCGTGTAGAAGGCGGGGATGCCGGTGCCGCCGGCGCGCAGCCGCTCGGCCAGCGTGCCCTGCGGGGTCAGCTCCACCGACAGCTGCCCGGACAGGTACAGCCGGGCCAGCTCCTTGTTGCCGCCGACGAACGAGCTGATCGTCCGGGTGATCCGCCCGGCGTAGAGCAGCACGCCCAGCGCCTGGTCGTCCACGCCGCAGTTGTTGCTGATCGTCGTCAGTTCCGCCGCGCCCTGCTCCAGCAGCGCGTCGAGCAGCGCGATCGGCACACCACACAACCCGAAACCGCCGACGGCGAGCGTCGCGCCGTCGCCGATGTCGGCCACCGCCTCAGCGACGCTGCCCACTACCTTGTCCATGCAGGACCACACCGTCCGTCCGTCCGGGCGGCTGGGTGGCTGCGTCAGGCAGGACAGCCCAGCTCGCGGATGCCGTCTATCGTCCGGCCGAGCGTAGCGGTGACCCGTTCGGCGGAGGCGCGGCCGGGCAGCAGGGAGGGGTCGGGGGAGCGGACCAGCACGATCGACGCGCCGGCGGCCAGGGGCGCCAGCAGCCAGGCCACCGGGCCGGCCTCGGCGGCGGCGCGGTCGTCGACCAGCACCCGGTCGCCCTCCACCAGGCCCAGCCGCCCGACGAGCTCGCGTGCCGTCTCCACCAGGCCGCCGAGGGTCAGCTCCAGCCCGCCCAGCAGCAGGCCGGGGGCGGCGGGGTCGGGCCGCTGCCACGGGGTGAAGACGTCGCCGTGCCCGCGGACCTCGAGGGCGAAGTCGCGGGCCGGTCCGGCGTACCCGGTCATGCCCATCCCCAGCGGGTGCAGGGACAGGCCGAGCAGCTCGGGGGGGTCCTGCTCCTCGAGCGCAGCCAGCCGGTCCTGCGCGGCCAGGACGACGTCGGCCGCGTCGAGCCGGCCGTCGTCCTCGGCGGCGGTGTCGAGGACCGTCGCCCCGCAGCTCCACACCCCCAGCAGCACCGCCGCGGTCTGCCAGTGCACCGGCAGGGCGACGGCGACCGTGCTGCCGCCGGTGACGTCGAACTCGTCCTGCAGCAGGTTGGCCGTCTTGGCCATCCAGTTGCCCAGGGTGGCCGCCGACAGCTCGACCCGCCCGCCGCCGAGGTCGTCGTAGGCGGTGAGCAGCGGCGCCGCCGGTGCGCGGCGCAGCGTCGCGGCGAGCAAGTCGGCGGGCGTGTCGGGCATCAGTTGATGCAGCCGGTGTCCGCCGCGGTGCGGGCGTCCTCGCCCTTGGCCTCGGCGGCAGGGGCGGCAGGGGCGGCAGGGGCGGCCGGGTCGACCGGCTGGCCCACCGCGTTGAAGTCCACGCCGAGCACCAGCTGGACCGTGCCCGACGTCGCGTCCTGGCTCTTCTCCTGCTTGGCCCCGGGGATGGCGGCGGCCAGGGTGCTGGCCAGCGCCTCGTCACCGGCGGCGTACCGGACGACGGTGGTCTCGTAGTCGGAGGAGTCGGCGTTGCCGGTCGCTCCGACCGCGAACCCGGCCGCCTCCAGCGCGCCGGACGCCTGGCCCGCGAGCCCGGAGATCCCCGAGCCGTTGTAGACGTCCACCGTCACGGCCGAGGGGGCGACCGTCTTCGGGGCGGCGGGCACGGCGGGCGCGGCCGGCGCCTTGGGCTCGGCGGACAGGTCGGCGAAGAACGCGTGGAGGGTGTCCTCGTCCTCCAGCCGGATGATCGAGCGGTCCTGGTCGTCGCGGTCGGTCCCGACGTTGGGGATGGTCTGGAACTCGATGCTGCCGGCGGTCACCGACTGCATCCGCTCGGCCAGCTGGAACAGGTCCAGGCCCTGGTCGACGGTGAGCGACTGGGACGCCGCCGCGGTGAGCTCGCGCTGCTTGCCGAGGTCGAGGAGCACCTCGTCGGAGAGCATCTTGCGCAGCACGCCTGCGATGAAGACCTGCTGCCGGGCGATCCGGTCGAAGTCGCCGCGGGGCAGGCCGTGCCGCTGGCGGACGAACTCGAGCGCGTCCGCGCCACTGATGGTCTGGACCCCGGCCGGGAACACCGCGCCGGACCACTGGGAGTCGTCGACGGCCTTGCAGAGGTTGACCTCGACGCCGCCGACGACGGAGCTGAGGTTGAAGAAGCCCAGCAGATCGACCTCGGCGTAGTGGTCTATCTGCAGGCCGGTCAGCCCGCTGATGGTCTGCACCAGCAGCCGGGCGCCACCGGCCTGCCGCTCCTTGTCGCTCGCGGTCTTCGGCGTCTCGGCGTAGCCGTAGGCGTAGGCGGCGTTGAGCTTGTCCATCCCGTAGCCGGGGATCGCCACGTAGGAGTCGCGGGGGAAGGAGACGAAGGAGGCGCGCGACCCGTCGGCCGGGATGTGCACCAGGATCATCGTGTCGGTGTTGATGCCCGCGTCGGTGCCGGCGTTGAGGCTGGCCAGCTGCTCGTCGGTGAGGTTGGCGCGGCTGTCGTTGCCGACCAGCAGCAGGTTCACCGCCTCCGGCGCGTCCCCGGTGCCGTCGTTGCCGTCGGTCGGGATGGCGTCGGTGCGGTTGACCGTCGCCTCGGCGACCTGACCGAGGTACCAGCCCCAGCCGGACCCGGCGAGCAGCACGACCGAGAGCACCCCGGCGACGGCGCGGGCTGCGGTGGCGG
>JALYNA010000045.1 GCA_030773455.1 Actinomycetota bacterium | reverse complement strand
TGGTCACCGCCCCCGACGTCATCAAGCTCGACCGCAGCATCGCCGCCGGCGTGGCCACCGACCGCGTGCTGGCCACGCTGGTCGGCTCGCTGGCCACCTTCGCGCACGGCTCCGGTGCCCGCGTGGTCGCCGAGGGCGTCGAGACGGCGGAGGACGCCACGGCGCTGCGGGCACTGGGCGTCGACTACGGCCAGGGCTGGCACTTCGGCCGGCCGGGCCCGCCCGAGGCACTGGCCCTGCCGGTCCCCGGACGTCGGCCGACGTGCGGGCCACCGCGGCGCTCAGCCGCTGACGGCGCCCCCCCGTACGCGGCGCCCAGCGCGCCGGCCCCGCCTCCCCGCCCTGACGGTAGGTGCACGGCAGCACGCTCTCCGCGCCTCCTCGGCGGCTGATCGGCAACCCCCAGAACCGGCGCTGCTGCTGTTGGTCGTCTTCCCGGCGCGGGGCGGCTCCGGCCGCCTGTGGACACCGGCGCTCTGAGCCGCCGGAGGGCGATCCGGTCGGCGCGCTGGTGCACTTCCGCAGTCGGCGACCGCGCTGCCACGATCGGGCCGTGACCAACCCGGTGCACCCCGACGAGCTGCGCGTGTCCGATCCCGAGCGGGCGGACGTGCAGGGACGGCTGCGCCGCGCCGTCGGCGCCGGACAGCTGGACCTGCACGAGTTCGATCTCCGCGTGCAGTCGGCCTGGGCCGCCCGTACCCGCGGTGAGCTGTCCCGGGTCACCCGCGACCTGCCCGAGCCGCCGTCCGTCCCGCCGCTGGGTGGGCGGTTCTCCGACGACGCCGCCGGCACCGCGATGCGGGTGCTGACGATCGTCTGGGCGAGCGTCACCGCGCTTAACGTCGCGGTGTGGGCCCTCGTCTGGGTCACCACCGGGACGTTCGTGTACCCGTGGTGGGTCTGGTGGCCGTTCCACCCGGCGCCGTCCTCGCCGTCCTGTACGCGGTGGGCGTCGGCCGGCCACGGCCTTGACGTCGTCCCCCGCCGCTACGGTCCGCACGTGGCAACCCCGACCCTGACCCGCCGGCAGGTGCTCGACCTGCGGGTGCACGCCCAGCAGCTCGGCCGCGCCGCCGGCGACCCGGCCGACACCGCCGTCCTCGACCTCGGCGCGCAGGACACCGGGCCGGACGGCGGCCGGTGGGCGCTGGCTCTGCGCGGTGTGGGCGGAGCGGCACTGACCGGGGACGAGCTGGCGACCGTGTGGACGGTCCGCGGCGCCCCGCACCTGTACCGGCGAGCCGACCTGCCCGGCGTCGCCGCAGCGACCGCGCCGTTCAGCGACGCCGACGCGGGCAAGCGAATCTTCGACGCGGCCAAGCCGCTGAAGGCCGCCGGGATCGGAAACCTCGAGGCGCTGGACGCCGTGGCCGCGGCCATGCGGTCGGTGGTCACGGCCCCGATGGTCAAGGGCGAGATGTCGGGTCGGCTGACCGAGCTCATGCCCGCGCCGTACCTGCGGTTCTGCCGGCCGTGCGGCGCCACGCACATCCACGAGATGCCGTTCCGGCTGGCCGCGCTGCGCGCCGGACTCGAACTGGAGCCGGGCACCTCCCCGCCGGTGCTGCGCCCCGTGCCGGGCCTGGCGCCCGCGCCCTCGGTCCCGCCACACCTGGACGTCGTCCGCGGGTACCTGCGCCTGCTCGGCCCGGCGACGCCCAAGCTGGTCGCCGGCTACCTCGACGCGCCGGTCAAGGACGTGCGGTCGCGCTGGCCGGAGGACGCGGTCGAGGTGTCGGTGGACGGCGAACGGCGCTGGCTGCTGGCCGGGGACGTCGCCCGGCTCGACGACGTCCCGCCGGCGGCCGGGGTGTTCCTGCTCGGCCCGTTCGACCTGTTCCTGCAGGCCCGCGACCGGCCGCTGCTGGTCGCCGACCCGGCCCGGGCCAAGGCGTTGTGGCCGGTGCTCGGTCGCCCCGGCGCGGTGCTGGCCGACGGCGACATCGCCGGCACCTGGCGCCCGCGCAAGTCCGGCGCGTCGCTCACCGTGACCGTCGAGCTCTGGACGCCGGTCCCGCGGGAGGCGGTCAGGGCAGCCGCCGAGCGTCTGGCCGCCTTCCGCGGGGTACCGCTCCGGGACGTCCACATCGACTGAGGGAGAAGCCATGACCGGACCCGACGACGCCTTTCTGGCTCCGGACGACACGCTGCGCGACGGCGCCGAGGACACCGTGCCGGGGGCGGACGACGTCGCCCCGCCTGCGGCGTCGGGCGCCCCCCGCGAGGACGACGTCGAGGACGTCGGCCCGGCCGGCGGGGGACCCGAGCACGGGTAGCGTCCGGCGCACGTGCACCCACGTGGCCCGCCGCACAGCCGATGTCGCGACGGAGGCACCGATCGCCGGTCAGCCGGCCCGGTGCCAGGCCAGGGCCGCGAGCACGCGGCGGTTGTCGTCCGGGTGGGGAGCCAGGCCGAGCTTGGCGAAGACCGCGGCGACGTGGGTCTCGACGGTCTTGGGGCTCAGGTACAGCTCGCGGCCGATGCGTGCGTTCGACCGCCCTTCGGCGATGAGCCGCAGCACCTCCCGCTCCCGGGTGGTCAGCGGGTCGACCTCCGCCGTCGGGCGCCGGGGAGACGGCAGGGGGAGGGCCGGCGCGACGGGGGCCGGTACGCGCCGCCCCCCGATGGTCGCCGGGACGACGATCGGGGCGACCTGCAGGGCCGGCACCTCGACCTCGGACCGGCGGGCCCGCTCCAGCGCGGCCACCACCGGGGAGGACACGAGTCCGACGAGGTCCCGCTCCCAGTCGGTGTACGCCCGGCCGGAGCGGCCGACGCTGATGCCGGAGAACGAGGCCCCCTGGTCCGTGGCGCCGAAGGCGATCTGGTCGTCCAGCTGCAGCTCGCGGTACACCTCGCGGTAGACCGCGTTGGCCCGCCACTGCCGCCGGGTGACCAGGTCCGAGGTGCGCAGCGGCTCACCGATGGCGGGCAGGGCCATGGCGTAGGCGATGATCGGGTGCTGCGCCATGACCGAGGGATAGGCGACCAGGAGGTCCGCCCGGTAGTTCTCGGCCGGCCACCCCAGCCCCACCTCCCGGCCGGTCCGGCGGTCCACCTCGTGGTAGACGGCCAGGTGGGAGCCGAGCAGGTCGGCCAGTCCCGGCAGCACGACGTCCCGGACACCGGCGAAGTCCTCGACCTCGTCGAGGCTCTCGACGAACTCCCGGCACCGGCGCAGGCGCAGCACCGGAGATGCGTCGAGCAGCCGCTGCGACATCGTCGTCCCCCCAGCACCAGGGAGCCTCACCCCGGGTGCACCACCGAATGCGCCTCGCTACCAGTGAGGCGACGGGAACACCCTCGCGACAAGGGCCGGGAAAACCCCGGGGCGGGATCCGGGCTGGCCCCGATCCGGCCGACGCGGGAACCGGCCAGGCTCCTCCCAGCCCGGCCGTGAGGCACGGGACGCCGCCCATGACCCCGGAGGCATGGGCACGACAGGTCAGGGAGTCCTCATGCACCGCGTTCCAGCCGTTCTCGTCTCCGCGCTCGGCGTCGTGCCCCTCCTCGCCGCCCCGGCCCAGGCCGGCCAGGGCGCGCCGCCGTTCGTCTTCACCAGCGACCGCGACGGCGACAACGAGATCTACCGGGTCCGGGCCGACGGCAGGGTCGTGCAGCTGACCCGCAACGACGTCCACGACGGGGACGCAGTGTGGTCGCCGGACGGACCCGAGCTGGCCTTCGTCAGCTCCCGGGACGGCGACCTGGAGGTCTTCGTGATGGACGCCGACGGCTCCGACGTCCGCCAGCTGACGCACAACGAGGCCACTGCGGACAGCCCGGCCGGTGACTTCTCACCGGACTGGGCGCCGGACGGCGACGCGCTCGTCTTCGTGTCCGACCGCGACGAGCCGGAAGGCGACATCTACACGATGGCCGCCGACGGCACGGATGTGGCCCGGCTGACCGCCACACCCTTCATCACCGACTACTCCCCCACGTGGTCCCCCGAACGGGCGGCACATCGCGTTCGGCTCCACCCAGGCCGGCATCGACAACCCCGAGGTCTACCGCCTGGGCACCGACGGCTCGGGCCTGCGCCGGCTGACCCGGACGGCGGACGGCGTGTGGGACGACAACCCGGAGTACTCCCCCGACGGTCGGGCGATCGTGTTCAGCAGCAACCGCGGCGGAGCCGACCGCGATCTGTACACGATGCGGGCCGACGGCAGGCGGGTGCGGGAGCTGACCGGCGAGGTCGGCTTCGACGAGTGGTTCCCGACGTGGACCCGGACGGCCGGCAGGTCATGTACTGGAGCCTGTCCCTGGACGGAAAGGTCCCGGACGTGGCCTGGCTCGTCGATCGCGACGGGACCGACGCCCGTCCCCTGACGTCGGGGGAGTCCAACGACTCCTTCCCGGACGCCCGGCCGCCGGCCGGCTGCTGACCCGTACGGCTCGCCCACGGCGGCTCGGGGGACCGCCGCGGGTGGGCCTCAGGCGCCAGGGTGCCGGAGGGCCTGCGCGCCGAGACACGGGCCGCCGGCACCGGCGACGAGCCGTTGCCCGACCGCGGCCCGGGCTGCGCGCGGCCGGCCTCAGGTGTCCAGTCCCGTGCTGCCGGCCGGCGGCTTCACGTCCTCGCCGGTCGGACCGTCGTCGCTGCCGTAGCTGGCCTGATCGGTGCTGCGCGGGTCGTCGTCGCCGGCGTCCTCGACATCCTCGGGGACCAGCGGCGTCTCGTGGAGGACGTTGTCGCGCGCCTCGTCGCGGTCGGTTCCTGGCACCTCGGTCATGGCGGCCTCCTGTCGGGGACCGCCCTCCTACCCGGCTCCCCCGCCGTCGATGCGGACCATCGGACGCTCGTGCCCCGCCCACGGTGGTGGGCAGGGCACGAGGCCCCGGGTGGTCAGGCGCCCGGCGTCTTCGCCGCCCCGTCGGCGCCACCCTCCTGGTTGTCCTCGTAGACCTCGCGGGCGGTGCCGTGCAGGTCCTCGCCCTCCCCGCCTGCCGCCCCGCCGCTCGGGGTGGCCCTCACCTAAGGTCGGGGGATGCGGTCATGGTCGGTCTCCTCCTGAGTCAGGGACGGCTGGGTCAGGGACGGCTGGGTCAGGGACGGCGCAGGCCGGCGGCCTGCAGGACGGCGAACGCGGCGACGACGAGGACGCCCGCTACACCGACCCGCTGGCCGACGTCTCCGGCCGCGCTGCGATCGATGCCACCATCGCCGCCGTGCAGGCGCAGTTCCCCGGCTTCGTGTTCCGCCTCGGCGGCGGGGTCGACGACGCCCACCACGACCAACTCCGTTTCACGTGGCACTTCGGACCGGAGGGGCAGGAGGCGCCGATCGCCGGCTTCGACGTCGCGGTGATCGACGGGGACGGCCGGATCCACACGGTCCTCGGTTTCCTCGACCGGGTACCCGCCGCGACCTGAGCCGCACGGCTCGCGGCGGATACGGGCGGGCGGGTCAGCGGCGGCGGCGCCACCAGCGCGACCGCGACGGAGCGGGCGGCGGCACCACGACCGGCTCCGGTGCGGACGGCGGCGGGCGGGTGGCCTGCCACAGCCGCACCAGCGCGTCCTCGTCGGCCAACCCTGGGACGGCGTCCGGCCCGTCCTGCAGACGGCGCCAGTGCTGCTCCACCCGGGCGTTGAACTCCACCACCGCCGCCCGCACCGCGGCCTCGCTGGGCAGCCGGGGCACCCGCAGCGCCAGGTCCTCGCGCTCGCGGCGCAGCGCCATGCCCGGCGGCAGCAGGTCGCGCGGGTCGGCCTGCTGGCGGCGCGCCCACTCCAGCGCCCACTCGTAGCTGGTCTGCTCCTTCACCCGGTGCGGCAGTGGCCGCCCCGTGCCCTCCAGCCCCTCGAAGGCACCCCGCTCCTGCGCCTGGGTGATCTGGTGATCGATCCAGGTCTCGAAGGCCATCCCCGGGGGCTTGCGTTCGGTCATCACCTCTTTGGTACCCGCCGTTGCCGATCCGTGCCTTGACCTCCGGGGTCGCTCGTGCGGGATCCCGGCGTCCTCGCGCAGCGTGGCGACCTGCCACGAAGGGGTGAACCGGCAGCTCGCCGTCCTGCACCCGCGGCCGCCGGCCCCCAGGCTGGCCGTCGTGCCGCTGTCCGTCCCCGGCCTGCCCGACGTGCCGCCCGACCTGGCCGGACCGGTCGCGGCGGAGCTGGCCAAGCCGGTGCGCGACCTGCCGCGGGCCGACGCGCTGCCGGGCGGCGTCCTCTACGAGCCCAAGTGGGACGGCTACCGCCTCGTGGTGGTGCGCACCGGCGGCACGACCCGGGTCTGGTCCCGGCAGGGCCGCGACCTGTCCGCCCGCTTCCCGGACGTCGTCGCCGCGGCCGTGGCGCAGGTGCCGCCCGGAACGGTGCTCGACGGCGAGGTCGTCGTCTGGAACGGCTCGCGACTGGACTTCGGGCTGCTGCAGCAGCGCATGGTCGCCGCCACCGGCCGGGTCGGCGCGCTGGCCACCGCCGCGCCCGCCTCCTACGTCGCCTTCGACCTGCTGGCGCTGGGCGGCGCGGACCTGCGCAGCCGCCGGCTGCGCGAGCGGCGGGCTGCGCTGGAGGAGCTGGCCGCGCGCTGGTCGCCACCGATGCAAGTCTCGCCGGTGACCGCCGACCCCGCCGAGGCGCGGCAGTGGTCGGCCGACTACCGCGTCGCCGGGGTCGAGGGGCTCGTCGCCAAGGGCGCGGGCACCCGCTACGCGCCCGGCCGGCGGGAGTGGCTGAAGGTGAAGTCCTGGGAGACCACCGAGGTGCTCGCCGGCGGGGTCATCGGACCGATCGAGCGACCGAGCCAGTTAGTGGTCGGGCGGTACCAGGACGGCGAGCTGGTCGTCGTCGGCCGGACCAGCCCGCTGTCGCCGGCGCACGCCGCCGGACTGGCTGCCGTCCTCACCCCGGCCGGACCCGGCCACCCGTGGCCGGAGCGGATCGGCACCGGCGCCTTCGGTGGCGGCCGGCTGTCGGTGCCGCTCACCGCGTGCACCCCGACGTCGTCGTGGAGGTCAGCGCCGACGCCGCCCTGCAGGCCGGGGTCTTCCGCCACCCGCTGCGCTTCGTCCGGATACGCCCCGACCTCGCGCCGGAGGACGTCCCTCGACAGTGAGGTGTCCCGGCGTCACGCCGGGTGCAGGCGGGTGCCGAGCCGGACGGTCAGCCCGTCCGGACCGGGAGCAGGTCGACGGAGTCCCAGAGCTTGCGGGCCAGCCACAGGCCCATGCCGCCGCGGCCGAGGTCGCTGCCGTGGGCCGGCCGGAAGCCGGCCAGCGGGTCGGCGAAGGAGTACCCGGAGTCGGTGATCGCGCAGACCAGCCGCTCGCCGTCGCTCCACACCCGCGCCGACACCGGACGCGCGCCGTGCCGGAAGGCGTTGGCGGCGACCTCGGCGGCGGCCAGGTGCAGGTCCTCCCGCTGTTCGGGGTCGGGGACCCGGGCGGTCAGGGCCCGGCCGATCTGTTGGCGCAGCGTGACCAGGCTGGGGACGTCGTCGAGGGCGAGCACCGGAGCGGTGTCCTCGAGCGGCTCCCGCGGCCAGGGCAGCCGGGGCAGGTAGTCGGCCGGGTCGCGATACGAGGGGCTGGGCGCCCAGGCGCCGTCGTGCACCAGGAAGGGGTGCGTGGCCGCGGCCGCCTCGACGACCGCCGTGGGCAGCCGGCGCCGGTCGTAGAGGCAGAGGCAGTCGAGGGACAGGTCCTGCAGCGCCCGATTGGCCGCCGACTCGAACCGCAGCCCTTCGCGCCAGTCGGCGGGAGCGAGACCGAAGTCGACCAGGGAGAGGATGCGGAGCGCAGCGCCGCCCGGTGCCTGCTCGGCGGTCCGGCCGATGCGGGCGAGCGCGTCCGGCGCACGGGCACCCAGCAGGCTCAGCCGCGGGTCGCTGCGGACTCCGGCGGCGCGCTCGCCGAGTTCCTGGCAGAGCAGCGCGGTGACCTCCGCAGGGCAGGACAGCGCGACGACGTCCCCGGCGCGCAGCCCTGCGTCGAGGAAGGGCAGGGCCACGGCCAGCAGCTCACCGTCCCCGCGGATGACCGCGGCGGCGTGCCGTGCCCGGGAGGACGTCCCGGTTCCGCTCCGCGGCACCGGGACCGGGGGCTGGTTCTCCCCCGCCGTTCGGTTCACAGCGTCCGGTCCTCCCCCGGCCGGGGAACTCCGGCCGACTGCTGCGCCATCCTCGTACACGCACTCCCCGCCCTGTGCGCAGGGGCCGGTGTGCGCGCCGTCACGCGGGCGGAGCCGCCGACCTGCCGGAGGCTCCGTCGACCCCGGCCAGGGCGAGGATCCGCGCCGGCGGAGTGCCCGGCTGCGTCTGAACCTGAAGCCGGACACCGGCCTGCCGGGCGCGGGCCATGGCCTCCAGGACCAGCCCGACCCCGGCGCTGGCCAGGTAGCCGGTCGACCGGAGGTCCAGCGTCGCGACCGAGCCCGGGGCGAGCTGCTCCAGCCGGGCAAGCAGCTGCTGCCGCACCTGCGCCGCGCTGGCCAGGTCGACCTCGCCCTGCACCTCCAGGCGCGGACCGCCGGGCTCGTCGTGCAGGGCCACCGCCGTGCCGCCGTCCCGGGGCGGACCCGCCGGGCCGCGGGG
>JALYNA010000044.1 GCA_030773455.1 Actinomycetota bacterium | reverse complement strand
CATCGGGTCGCCGCCGTCGTAGGCCGGCCGGCCCTCCACCGCGGTGAACAGCGTGGCGCCCAGCCCCCAGAGGTCCGACGGCGGACCCGGCGTGTCACCCCGGGCGCGCTCCGGCGCGATGTAGCCCGGAGAGCCGATCAGCAGGCCGGTCGAGGTCAGGCTCGGGTTCCCGGGCACGGACGCGATGCCGAAGTCGGTGAGGAAGACCCGGCCGGGGGCCCCTCCCCGCGGCCGGCCCACCAGCACGTTGGAGGGCTTCACGTCCCGGTGCACGATGCCCCGCGCGTGCGCCGCCCGGAGCGCGCCGAGCACGACGAGGCCCACCCGGGCCGCATCCTGCGGCGACAGCGGCCCGTCCTGCTCGACGACCTCGGTCAGGGTCCGGGCCTCGACGTACTGCAGCACGAGGTAGGTGACCGCACCCTCCTCGACGACGTCGTGGACGGTGACGGTGTCGGGGTGGTCGAGCTGCGCGGCGGCCCGGGCCTCCCGCCGCATGCGCTCGCGCAGCACCTCGCGGTCGGCAGCCGAGGCCCCGGTGGGGATGGTCAGCTCCTTGACGGCGACGTGGCGTCCGAGGAGGACGTCCTCCCCCCGCCAGACCGTGCCCATGCCGCCGGCGCCCAGCCGCTCGTGCAACTCGTACCGGCCGGCGACGACACGCCGGTCACTGTCCGAGCCGCCGTCGACCTGCAGGCTCGGGCCGAGGGACACCTAGTGACGTTACCCCGCCTCCCGCGGCGAAAAAACCCCGCGCCCTGGCCGGCGGCGGGGTCCGACCGGCGCTCTCCGGGGCGTCAAGGGTCGCCTCACCTCCGCGGTGTGGTGGGCTCCTGGGATGATGGGGGGTGGCAAGCAGCACGATGGACCAGCTGAGGGGTGGGCGCAGAGAAGTGGCAGCCAGCAAGGACAGCTTCGGGGCGCGGTCGACGCTCACCGTCGACGGCACCGACTACGACATCTACCGGCTCGACGCGGTGCAGGGCGCGGACAAGCTGCCCTTCAGCCTCAAGGTCCTCCTGGAGAACCTGTTGCGCACCGAGGACGGCGCGGACATCACCGCCGACCACATCCGCGCGCTGGCGAACTGGGACCCCAACGCCGAGCCGGACCAGGAGATCCAGTTCACCCCGGCCCGCGTGGTCATGCAGGACTTCACCGGCGTCCCCTGCATCGTCGACCTCGCCACGATGCGTGAGGCCATGGCCGAGATCGGCGGCGACCCGCAGAAGATCAACCCGCTGGCCCCGGCGGAGCTGGTCATCGACCACTCCGTCATCGCCGACGTCTTCGGCACGCCGGAGTCCTTCGAGCGCAACGTCGAGATCGAGTACGAGCGCAACGGTGAGCGCTACCAGTTCCTCCGCTGGGGCCAGGGCGCCTTCAGCGACTTCAAGGTCGTCCCGCCGGGCACCGGCATCGTGCACCAGGTCAACATCGAGCACCTGGCCCGCGTGGTCTTCCCGCGCCAGGAGGGCGACCGGGTGGTGGCCTACCCCGACACCTGCGTCGGCACCGACAGCCACACCACGATGGTCAACGGCCTGGGCGTGCTGGGCTGGGGCGTCGGAGGCATCGAGGCCGAGGCGGCCATGCTCGGCCAGCCGGTGTCGATGCTCATTCCCCGCGTCGTCGGGTTCAAGCTGACCGGTGAGCTGCCCGACGGCGCCACCGCCACCGACCTGGTCCTCACCATCACCGAGATGCTGCGCGAGCACGGCGTCGTCGGGAAGTTCGTCGAGTTCTACGGCGCCGGCGTCTCCGCGGTGCCGCTGGCCAACCGCGCCACGATCGGCAACATGAGCCCGGAGTTCGGCTCCACCGCGGCGATGTTCCCCATCGACGAGGAGACCATCACCTACCTGCAGCTGACCGGCCGCTCCGCGGAGCAGGTCGCGCTGGTCGAGGCCTACGCCAAGGAGCAGGGCCTCTGGCACGACGCCTCCCGCAAGCCGGCGTTCTCCGAGTACCTGGAGCTCGACCTCGGCACCGTCGTTCCGTCGATCGCCGGCCCGAAGCGCCCGCAGGACCGCGTCGCGATCACCGACGCCAAGGCTTCCTTCCGGGCCGTCCTCGGCAACTACGTGCGGGACGACCAGACCGGTGGTGACGACCGCAAGCCCGGGGTCCCGCAGCAGGAGCAGCCCTACGGTGTGGAGTCCGCGGTGGACGAGGCCTCGGCCGAGTCCTTCCCGGCGTCCGACCCGGCCACGCCCGCGCCAGGCACCGGACACGGCAACGGCGACGCCGGCAAGCCGCACCAGGTGGTGCCCGACCGGGTGCCCGACCGGCCGTCGAAGCCCACCCGGGTCGTCCTGGAGGACGGCACCGAGATCTACGTCGACCACGGCCACGTCGCGATCGCCGCGATCACCTCCTGCACCAACACCTCCAACCCGCAGGTGATGATCGGCGCGGCCCTGCTGGCCAAGAACGCCGTCGAGCGCGGCCTGGTCAGCAAGCCGTGGGTGAAGACGACGCTGGCCCCCGGGTCGAAGGTCGTCATGGACTACTACGAGAAGGCCGAGCTCACCCCCTACCTGGAGAAGCTGGGCTTCTACCTGGTCGGCTACGGCTGCACGACCTGCATCGGCAACTCCGGCCCGCTGCCCGAGCCGGTCAGCCAGGCGGTCAACGAGGCCGACCTCGCCGTCGTCTCGGTGC
>JALYNA010000043.1 GCA_030773455.1 Actinomycetota bacterium | reverse complement strand
GGCAGCCGGGGAGCGGCGCTTCCGGGTCGCCGCGGTCGACCTCGGGCTCAAGCGGGCGACGCCGCGCTACCTCGCCCAGCAGGGCTGCGACGTGCACGTGCTGCCGGCGACCGTGACGGCCGACGAGCTGCTCGCGCTCGAGCCCGACGGGGTCTTCTTCTCCAACGGTCCGGGCGACCCCGCCACCACCGACGGCCCGGTCGCGGCGGCCCGGGGCGTGCTCGACGCGCGGGTGCCGCTGTTCGGCATCTGCTTCGGCAACCAGATCCTGGGCCGCGCGCTGGGCCTGAGCACCTACAAGCTGCGCTACGGCCACCGCGGCGTGAACCAGCCGGTGCTCGAGCGCGCGACCGGCCGGGTGCACATCACCAGCCACAACCACGGGTTCGCGGTGGACGCGCCCACCGACGGCCGCCCCGTCGACACACCGTACGGCCAGGTCGAGGTCAGCCACGTCGACCTGAACGACGACGTCGTCGAGGGGCTGCGCTGCCTCGACGTGCCGGCGTTCGCCGTCCAGTACCACCCCGAGGCGGCGCCTGGGCCGCACGACGCGACCGGGCTGTTCGGGCAGTTCGCCGACCTGATGGGCGCGGGCCGATGAGCGCGCCGCACGTCCCCACCCACGACGACACTCCGGAGGCCTGAGCGTGCCCCGTCGCACCGACCTGCAGCACGTCCTCGTCATCGGGTCCGGGCCGATCCTCATCGGCCAGGCCGCCGAGTTCGACTACTCCGGCACCCAGGCCTGCCGGGTGCTGCGGTCCGAGGGGCTGCGGGTCAGCCTGGTCAACAGCAACCCGGCGACGATCATGACCGACCCCGAGATCGCCGACGCCACCTACGTCGAGCCGCTGACGCCGGAGTTCGTCGAGAAGGTCATCGCCAAGGAGCGCCCCGACGCGCTGCTGGCCACCCTGGGCGGGCAGACCGCGCTCAACATCGCCATCGGGCTGTACGAGAACGGCGTCCTGGAGAAGTACGGCGTCCGGCTGATCGGCGCCGACGTCGACGCGATCAACCGCGGCGAGGACCGGCAGATGTTCAAGGACATCGTCCGGTCCATCGGCGCCGACGCCCCGCGCTCGCGGGTCTGCGCCAGCGTCGAGGAAGCGCTGGAGACCGCCGCCGAGGTCGGCTACCCCGTCGTCATCCGGCCGAGCTTCACGATGGGCGGCCTCGGCTCGGGCATCGCCACCGACGAGCCGATGCTGCGGCGCATGGCCTCCCACGGCCTGGCCGACTCCCCGGTGCACACCGTCCTCATCGAGGAGTCGGTGCTGGGCTGGAAGGAGTACGAGCTGGAGCTGATGCGCGACCGCAGCGACAACGTGGTCGTCATCTGCTCCATCGAGAACATCGACGCGATGGGGGTGCACACCGGCGACTCGGTGACCGTCGCCCCGGCCATGACCCTCACCGACCGCGAGTACCAGCAAATGCGTGACGTCGGCATCGCGGTGCTGCGTGAGGTCGGCGTGGACACCGGCGGCTGCAACATTCAGTTCGCCGTCCACCCGGAGACCGGCCGGCTGGTGGTCATCGAGATGAACCCGCGGGTGTCGCGGTCCTCGGCGCTGGCGTCGAAGGCCACCGGCTTCCCAATCGCCAAGATCGCCGCGAAGCTGGCCATCGGGTACACCCTGGACGAGATCACCAACGACATCACCGGCGTCACCCCGGCGTCCTTCGAGCCGGCGCTGGACTACGTCGTCGTCAAGATCCCGCGGTTCGCGTTCGAGAAGTTCCCGGGCGCCGACCCGCGGCTGACCACGACCATGAAGAGCGTCGGCGAGGTCATGGCGCTGGGCCGCAACTTTCCCGAGGCGCTGGGCAAGGCGATGCGGTCGACCGAGACCAAGGTCGCCGGGTTCTGGACGCGTGTGGACGACGGCCGGGGCGCCGACGAGCTGCTCGAGGCCCTGCGCACCCCGGTCGACGGCCGGCTCTACGTCGCCGAGGCGGCGCTGCGCGCCGGCGCCACCGTCGAGCAGGTCGCCGCGGCCAGCGGCTTCGACCCGTGGTTCGTCGACCAGATCGCCCTGGTCGCCGAGGTCGGGGCGCAGGTGCGTGAGGCGCCGTCCCTCACCCCGGACCTGCTGCGCCGGGCCAAGCGGCACGGGCTGTCCGACCGGCAGATCGCCGCGCTGCGCCCGGAGCTTGCCGGGGAGGACGGCGTCCGCACGCTGCGCCGCCGGCTGGGCGTGCGGCCGGTCTACAAGACCGTCGACACCTGCGCCGCGGAGTTCGCCGCCCGCACGCCGTACCACTACTCCTCCTACGACGAGGAGACCGAGGTCGAGCCGCGGGAGAAGCCGGCCGTGCTGATCCTCGGCTCGGGGCCCAACCGGATCGGTCAGGGCATCGAGTTCGACTACTCTTGCGTGCACGCCGTCATGGCGCTGCAGGACGCCGGCTACGAGGCGGTGATGGTCAACTGCAACCCGGAGACCGTTTCCACCGACTACGACACCGCTGACCGGCTGTACTTCGAGCCGCTGACCTTCGAGGACGTCCTCGAGGTGGTCGAGGCCGAGCGTGCCGCCGGCCCGGTGGCCGGGGTGATCTGCACGCTGGGCGGGCAGACGCCGCTGGGCCTGGCGCAGCGGCTCAAGGACGCCGGCGTCCCGGTGCTGGGCACCTCGCCGGAGTCCATCGACGCCGCCGAGGACCGCGGCGCCTTCTCCCGGGTGCTGTCCGACACCGGCCTGCTGGCCCCCAAGCACGGCACCGCGACCACCTTCGCCGAGGCACGGGAGATCGCCGCGGCCGTCGGCTACCCGGTGCTGGTCCGCCCGTCCTACGTGCTCGGCGGGCGGGGCATGGAGATCGTCTACGACGACGCGACGCTGGAGGCCTACATCGCCAAGGCCACCGACGTCAGCCCCGAGCACCCGGTGCTGGTCGACCGGTTCCTCGAGGACGCCGTGGAGGTCGACGTCGACGCCCTCTACGACGGTTCCGAGCTCTACCTCGGTGGCGTGATGGAGCACATCGAGGAGGCCGGGATCCACTCCGGCGACTCGGCCTGCGCGCTGCCGCCGATCACCCTGGGGACGACCGACCTGGTGCGCATCCGGGCCGCGACCGAGCAGTTGGCCGCCCGCATCGGCGTCCGCGGGCTGCTCAACGTCCAGTACGCGGTCAAGGACGACATCCTCTACGTGCTCGAGGCCAACCCGCGGGCCAGCCGCACGGTGCCGTTCGTGTCCAAGGCCACTGCGGTGCAGCTGGCCAAGGCCGCAGCGCGGATCGCGGTGGGGGAGTCGATCGCCGACCTGCGCACCGCCGGCGTGCTGCCGGCCTCCGGTGACGGCACAGACCTGCCCGAGGACGCCCCGATCGCGGTCAAGGAGGCGGTGCTGCCCTTCCACCGGTTCCGCACCGTCGAGGGGCAGAACGTCGACACCGTGCTCGGGCCGGAGATGAAGTCCACCGGCGAGGTCATGGGCCTGGACACCGGCTTCGGGACGGCGTTCGCCAAGTCCCAGGCCGCGACCTACGGCGGACTGCCCACCGAGGGCACGGTGTTCGTCTCGCTGGCCAACCGGGACAAGCGCTCGGCGATCTTCCCGGTCAAGCGGCTGGCCGACCTCGGTTTCCGGGTGCTGGCCACCACCGGCACCGCGCGCGTGCTGCGCCGCAACGGCGTCGCCTGCGAGGTCGTCGGCAAGTACAGCGACGGGCCGGGCAACGTCGTGGAGCGGATCACCGCCGGGGACGTCGACATCGTCGTCAACACCCCGTTCGGCGCGCCCGGCAACAGCGGGCCGCGGCTGGACGGCTACGAGATCCGGACGGCGGCGGTGAGCCAGGGCGTCCCGTGCATCACCACGGTGCAGGGGCTGGCCGCCGTGGTGCAGGCCGTCGAGGCGCTGCGTCGCGGGGACGTCGGGGTGCGCAGCCTGCAGGAGGTCCATGCGGCGCTCGCCGCCGGCACGCACGGCGGGCCGAGCACCTTCGCCGGGACCGGGGCGTGACCACGGGGTCACCGGGGGAGGCCGTTCGCCGCGTGCGGGAGGACCTGGTGGGCCGTGGGCTGGTCGACGACCTGCCCGAGGCGTTCCTCGCCGGGGTGACCCGCTTCGCGCGGCCGCCGCAGCCGGAGCTCGACGCCCTCGTCGCGGCGGCCCGCGGGCTGGCCG
>JALYNA010000042.1 GCA_030773455.1 Actinomycetota bacterium | reverse complement strand
CTGGCGGCGCTGCCCGAGGGTGCGCTGAGCGACGCCGACCGCGCCGTCGTCGAGGGGCCGTGACCGAGCGGCCCTGGGTCCGGCCGACCGCACGGGTCGTCGTCCTGGACCCGTCGGGGCGGGTGCTGCTACTGGGTGCCCGGCTCACCGACCCCGCCGTCCCGCCCGGAGACGTGCTGTTCTGGTACACCCCGGCGGCGGCGTGGAGCCGGAGGAGGGGGTGCGGCAGGCTGCGGCCCGGGAGCTGGCGGAGCAGATCGGCCTGGTCGTGGACCCGGGCAGCTGGAGGGCCCGGTGTGGTTGCGGCGGCACGTCGGACCGTTCGCCGGTGTCCAGATCAACTCGCGGGAGACCTTCTTCGTCCTGCGCGACGTCGTGCACGAGGTGGACGCCAGCGGGCGCACGGAACTCGAGCTGCTCGGCGCAGAGCCGCACCGCTGGTGGAGTGCCGCGGAGGTGGCCGACAGCGCCGAGACCTTCGCGCCGCGGGGGCTCGCCGAGCTACTGCCGGAGCTGGCGGCCGGGCCCTGGGCGGGGCCGCCGCGCTTCATCGGCTGACGATGTGGCACAGTAGAGAGCTGCTGCGGACGCATCGCTGCGTCGACGCCGAGCTCCTCCGGGAGCGCAGCTCCCCGGATCGCCCAGCCGGGGGCGCCTGCTGCTCGCATTGCACCGACATGACCGCTAGGACAGGACTGCCGCGATGAACACCCTGGACGTACTCGACGCCGATTCGCTGCGCGACGACATCCCCGGCTTCCGCCCGGGCGACACCGTGAAGGTGCACGTGCGCGTCATCGAGGGCAACCGTTCCCGCATCCAGGTCTTCCAGGGCGTCGTCATCCGCCGTCAGGGCGGCGGCATCCGCGAGACCTTCACCGTCCGCAAGGTCAGCTTCGGCGTGGGCGTGGAGCGCACCTTCCCGGTGCACACCCCGGTCGTGGAGAAGATCGAGGTGCTGACCCGCGGTGACGTCCGCCGCGCCAAGCTGTACTACCTCCGGGAGCTGCGCGGCAAGGCCGCCAAGATCAAGGAGAAGCGCGAGACCGTCGCGCGCTGACACGACGCAGGCCGGCCGCTCCGGCCTGACCACGGCGGGTCGCCCGCGGCCGTACGCTGACTCCGATGAGCAGCGACCGGCCCGGGTGGCCCGCCGACGTCGTTCCGGAAGGGGAGGACCCCCGGGCGAGCGGGTCCACCGCCGACACCGGCCCCATCCGCCCGGCCGCCGGCCGCCACGCGCACCGGCGCCGGCGGGACGCTGCGGCCAAGGGTTCGCTGCTGCGCGAGCTGCCGGTGCTCCTGCTCATCGCCTTCGTGCTCGCCCTGCTGGTGAAGACCTTCCTCGTGCAGGCGTTCTTCATCCCGTCGGGCTCGATGGAGCGGACCCTGCACGGCTGCACCGGCTGCACCGGTGACCGCGTCCTGGTCAACAAGGTGCCCTATTGGTTCGGCGAGCCCGAGCCGGGCGACATCGTCGTCTTCGAGGGGCCGGAGAGCTGGTCGCCCGAGGTGGACGTCGCCGAGCCGGGCAACTGGCTCTCCAGCGGCCTGCTGTGGCTCGGTCGCACCGTCGGGGTGGCCCCGCCCAGCGAGGACGACTTCGTCAAGCGGGTCATCGCCACCGGCGGCCAGACGGTGCAGTGCTGCGATCCCGAGGGCCGGGTCACCGTGGACGGCGAGCCGCTCGAGGAGCCCTACGTCTTCGAGAACACCCCGCTGGAGAGCCGGGCGTTCGGGCCGGTCACCGTGCCCGAGGGCCGGCTGTGGGTCATGGGCGACCACCGGTCGGCGTCCGCGGACTCCAAGGCGCACATCGGCGACGAGAACTCCGGAACGGTCGCGGTGGACGACGTCGTCGGCAAGGCCGCGCTGATCGTGTGGCCGCTCGACCGTTTCGGCACCCTCGGCTCGCCCGACATCCAGGGCACCGAGGCGGCCGGCGTCCCCGGCCGCCTCATGCCGGTCTCCGGTGCAGCCGCGGTCGCCGCCCCGTACGCCCTGGGCCTGGTGGGCGCCGTGCCGATCACCGCCTGGCGACGGCGACGGCGCGGGCCCCGCACCGGCTGAGCGTCCCTCGTCCCGTCCTCGACCCGCACCTCCCGGTCTGCCGGGGCGTGCGGGTCAAGTCGTTCCCGGGCTCGGCGCTCGAGAGCGGCTCCCGCGCCGGCCGGCTGATCGCGCCGGGTCCTGCGGCCTCGTCGTCGTCCGCGGGACCGGGCACGGGTCCGCGCATCCCGGCGTACGGCCGACCAGTCCTCCTCGGCAGAGGCGGGGAACGGCTCAGCAACTGGTCTCGTTGCGGAATGGTCGCCATGTCGACACGAATCGGACCGGTCGCCATTCCGGTGTTTCCTGTGCGACTCGATGCGACTCGATGCGACCGGATGACGCGTTCCGGATAAAGGGAAAAAATGTTGAAAAAGCCTTCAAGTAGGCGCATCACCCGTCCGATGGAGATCGTGAGAAGTTCCCCGAACGTGTGAAACGGAGTCAGTCGTGTCCGCACCCATGGCGAGTGCCGCTCGTGGCGTCACCCGCGTCCTCATCCTCGCCGACGCGCCCGTCCTGCGCCGTGGGCTGGTGAGCATGGTCAACGAGACCGCCGGGATGCAGTCGGTCGGCACTCCGGGCGAGCTGCGCCGCGCCCTCACGCTGGTCGAGACCGCCCGCCCCGACGCGGTGATCGTGGAGCTGGGCTCGGGCCGCGCCGCGACCCTCAACGCCTGCCGCGACCTGCGCCGCCGGTACCCACGGGTGACGATCGTGGCGCTGGGCACCTCGGAGGACCCGGCCGTGGTCAACGAGGCGCTGGCCGCCGGCGTCCGGGGCTACCTGATGCTGAACACCTCGCCGACCCTGCTGGGCTGGGCCATCCTGGCCGCCCGTGCCGGCCGCACCGTCGTCGACCCGCAGATCCGCCGGGTCGAGCCGTCGGCCGCGCCCGCCGCCAAGCCGCTCACCCCCGAGGTGCCGCTGACCCGCCGCGAGTCCGACGTCCTCGACGAGCTCATTCAGGGCCAGTCGAACCGGCAGATCGGCCGCAACCTGTTCATCAGCGAGGACACCGTCAAGTCCCACGTCAAGGCCATCCTGCGCAAGCTGGGCGCCCGCGACCGGGCGCACGCGGTCTCGCTCGTCCTGTCCTCGCGCACCCCGGCCTGCACCTGCGGCGCCCACGCCCTGGCGCCCGCCAAGGCCTGACGCCGCGCCGCCGGGCCTGGTCCCGGCGCGCCACCCGTCCACGGGCCGGCCCCCCTGACCCGGGGCCGGCCCGTGGCGTTCCTCCGGCGCCCGGCGCCGAGATCGCCGGCGGGGTGCCCTCGGCCCCGTGGTGGGGCGTCGTACTGTCGGACCGCGATGGACGTCCGTACCACCCCCGCTCCTCCCGGGCCGTGGCACCGTGTGCGCGCGGGCGCCTCCGCCGAGGACCGGCCCGGGGCCCTGTGGGACATGGAGCGCTCGCTGCGCCGCCGCGGGTTCCCGGCTGTCGCCGGCGCCGACGAGGCCGGGCGGGGGGCCTGCGCCGGTCCGCTCGTCGCCGCCGCCTGCGTGCTGCCGGCCGGCCGCCGGGGGAAGGTGCCCGGACTCGCGGACTCCAAGCTGCTGACCGCCGCGGCCCGCGAGCGGGTGTACGAGCAGGTCGTCGACCGCGCCGAGGCGTGGTCGGTGGTCGTGCTGCCGGTGGCCGACCTCGACGCCCGCGGCATGCACGTGACCAACATCGAGGCGCTGCGCCGCGCGGTGTTGGCCCTCGACCCCGGCGCGGACTACGTGCTCACCGACGGCTTCCCGGTTCCCGGGCTGGCCCGCCCCACCCTCGCGGTGTGGAAGGGCGACCGGGTGGCGGCGTGCGTCGCGGCGGCGTCGGTGCTGGCCAAGGTCACGCGGGACCGGATCATGCTCGACCTGCACGAGCGCTGGCCCGAGTACGACTTCGCCGTCCACAAGGGCTACAGCACCGCTGCGCACGACGCCGCCCTGCAGCGGTACGGGCCCTGTCCCGAGCACCGGATGCGCTTCGTCAACGTGGCCCGGGCCCGCGACGCACACGCCGTCCGGGGCCTCCAGCTGACCGGCTCGGGGGCGATGGTCGATGATGGGGCCATGCGCCCTGTGTCCGGAGAGCTTCGAGGGTCGCCGCAGGCGTCCGGTACCCCTGCGGAGCAACGTCGATGAGCACCGAGGACCTGGAGAAGTACGAGACCGAGATGGAGCTGCAGCTCTATCGCGAGTATCGGGACATCGTCCGGCAGTTCGCCTACGTCGTGGAGACCGAACGGCGCTTCTACCTCGCCAACTCCGTGGACCTGCAGGTCCGCGAGGCCGGCGGCGAGGTGTACTTCGAGCTCAAGCTCTCCGACGCCTGGGTCTGGGACATGTACCGGCCGGCGCGGTTCGTACGGAACGTGCGGGTGCTGACGTTCAAGGACGTCAACGTGGAGGAGCTGGACAAGCCCGACCTCGAGCTGCCCGACGGCCCCCGGCTGACCGGAAAATAGTCACTGCTGCGGGGGTCACGGCGGCGCGCTTGAGCGGACCTCGGGATCGATCGTTCCGAGGCCTGCTCGGGTCGATTGTCAGGCGGCTG
>JALYNA010000041.1 GCA_030773455.1 Actinomycetota bacterium | reverse complement strand
TTGTCGGAGGAGGAGTACCACCACGGCGGGCCGCGGATCACCGACTACCTCGGACGAGAGCGCTCACCGTGGCGCGGGTGGGAGCCACCCGCACCGGACGCGAGGCGCCCGGAGGCGGAGTGGGGATTCGATCCCGCGCTGCTCCCCGACCTCGAGCGGGCCGCTGGTCGCTGCGGCTACCGGCTGCGGCGCCTTGTCGTTGACGAGCCCCAACAGCTCAGCCCGTTCGTAGCCGACCTGTACCGGTGGTGGTACCGGCGCCGGGGCGTCCCCGCGCGCCGCCTACTCGTCGAATCCTACGTCCAGTGGGACCCGCTGTGGGTGCTTCGCCTCGGCGCCGTTCCCTTCTGGAACCGGTTCAATATGGAACCCGCGTTCGTGGAGCTCGAGCGCTATCTGCGCAGCGCGGAGGCCTACGACTACATCCACCTCAACCTTTTCTCTCAAGGCTTGTGGTCTCCGGGCGTCGTGCCCGTGGTCCGGTGGCGCGAGCTCATCGCGTCCGCGGCGACCAGCCGGGGGGAGGTCATCGGCGTCGACGAGGACGCCTACCCGATCGACACCGGCAGCACCATGCGCTACCGGCGCGCATTCGCCGCGCTCCCGCCGCGGCACCCGCTCCCTGCCCCCCTCGACCTGTCCGACGTCGACGACTTCCTCGCCACATCCGCCGCCTCGTACCCGCTCACCTGGGAGTAGTAGCGCTCGGCACCGGAAGCCTGTGGCGGCCGGAGACCGCCCGTCAGCAGGGAGGCGCCGGCCAGAGAACGACGGCTCCGTCGTAGAACGCCTCCTGCACTCCGGTGAGCAGGCGCAGCGCGGCGTCGTAGTCGTCGGCCTCGGCCAGCGGCGGCCTGGGCGACCAACCAGTCCGGCGCGTGATCGCCTCCCCGCAACTGCGCCGCCGCTGCAGCGGCGCTCTCGAGCGCGCCCGCGGCGCCCGTCGCCGCGCCCAGGCCGAAGCCGCGCGGCTCGTCGCCGCCGCCCAGGAGCTCGCCCACGACGGCAGCCGCGCTACCCCGACGCCTACACCGCCGCCAGCAGCGGCGGCTGGACCCTCGAACAGGATGCTCCGCGGTGAGAAGGGCAGCCGCCCGCCCAGCCACTACCGACCGCTGAGGGCCGCCAGAAACGTGGCGCAGACCAGACTCGTGCCGCTACTCGTGCCCGATCAGCGAAACGGCCGCGAGCAGCAGTCGCTGCCAGCACCAACGGTTGGGCTGGAAGACCACCTGACGGGCACCCCGCACCCACCGCGTGGGCCGGAGCGATCACCGCAAGGGGAACGACGAGCGGCACTGTGCTGGGCGCAATCACTGCCCGCCGTCTGCCGCGGTGACCTCGTCCCGGTAGACCCGTCCGCTACGGGCTGCCGCTGAGGTCCCTTCTGCGGGACACCCGAGGAGTGCCCGTCGCTACGGGTGGGCAAGCTGCGCCTTCACGTGCGCGACCGCGAACCCGGTGAGCCGTTCGACGTGCTCGAGGGTGTAGCCCTGCTCGGCCAGGCGCACGGCATCTGCAGGGACCAGCCTGGGCGGGGGCTAGACATGCTCCGCGCCGTCACCGCTGAACGGACTCGTCGCGCCGGGCGGCGCGGAACTCGCTGTGTCACGTGATCAGTGTGCCGGAGGATTGCTGGCGGGCGGGGTGGCGCACGTCGGCGGCGGTCCCGCAACGCCCGCAACTGCGCCACGAGCTCGGGTTCGGCCGCCTCTGCTTCCGGGCGGTCCAGCAGCCCGGCGAGCGCGGATCTGCAGGTCCAACCCGGTCACCACGTCGATACGAGCTGCTCGCTGCGGGCTGCGGCCGCGTCTCCGCTGCCCCCCTCCCCCACGCGGCGGCGCCGGGACTGGCGTGGGTGGCCCTGCCCGGGCGGGTGGCCTGCACGACGTGCATCCGGCGCCAGAGGCTGGCGAGCTGGCTTTAGGTCGCGCTGTGCCTTCATCTGCCGGTGAGCCTGGCCCGACGGCTCGTCGACCACAGCTGGGACTCCTACACCGCCGCCGTCACCGAGGTCGTCTTGAAAGATCGGTGGCACCACAGCGCCGCTGCGCTCGAACGATCCGGGATGCCGGTCATGCATGCCGGTGCCTGCGGCGGGCTTGGCTCCTCCAGCGCCCTAGAGGGTTTGGCCGAGCGGTACCGAGAGGTGACGTTGGCCTGCCACCCGTCGGCGGACCACCTGTTGCCGCTCGAGGACGCGCCGCGGTGCGTCGGCCTGCTCCGCCACAGGGGCCTGACCGTGCCGCGGATGAATCCGATGGGCGGCGGGCGGCATCGGGGCCGAGATGTCCCGTCCCGGCAGACACAGCGAGCCGCCGGGGAGCAGGAACCCGGATCGGCCCGGAGAGGACCGGGCCGTCGGCTATCGCAGCCTGCTGGCCGTCGGCGGTTATCCGAGCCTGCTCGGCGCCCAGGCGGTCTCCCGAGTCGGGGACAGCGTGCACTACGTCGCACTGGTCGCCCTGATCTTCTTCCCTGACCAATTCCGGGCTGGCGGTCAGCCTCGCCGTGGTGTTCGAGGCGGTGCCGGTGCTGCTGTTCGGCGCCGTCGCCGGAGCGCTGGTTCATCGCCACCCCCGCCGGCGGGTCATGGTCGCCGCTGACCTGGCCCGCTGTGGACTGGCCCTGCTGATGGCGCTGACCACGTCGGTGCCCGCCATCTACGCCCTGGCGTTCGGCCTCGCGCTGGGCGG
>JALYNA010000040.1 GCA_030773455.1 Actinomycetota bacterium | reverse complement strand
CCGATGACGGTCGCGGCGTGCGCCTCGCTGCCCTTGCCGCCGTAGGCGCCGTCCTCGACCATCTTCTTCGCGTTGTCCCACGCGCCACCGGAGTTGGCGAGGAAGACGGCCATCAGCGTGCCGGCCGCGATGGCGCCCACGAGGTAGGCCGCCAGGGGGCCGATGCCCAGACCGAAGCCGACGGCGACCGGCGCCAGTACTGCCAGCAGCCCCGGGGTCGCCAGCTCGCGCAGGGAGTCCTTGGTGCAGATGTCGACCACAGCGCTGTAGTCGGGCCGCTCGGTGCGGTCCATGATCCCCGGCCGCGTGCGGAACTGCTCACGGACCTCGAAGACCACCCGGCCCGCCGCCCGCGACACGGCGCTGATGGCCAGGCCCGAGAAGAAGAAGACCACGGCTGCGCCGAGCACCGCGCCCACGACGTTGTTCGGGTTCACCAGGCTGAACGCGTCGCCGAGGGTCTCGCCGGCCTCCTCGAGCGCCACCCCGACCTGGGCGTTGTAGGACCCGAAGAGCGCGGTCGCGGCCAGCACCGCCGTCGCGATCGCGATGCCCTTGGTGATGGCCTTCGTCGTGTTGCCGACGGCGTCAAGGTCGGTGAGCACCCGAGCGCCTTCCTCGTCGATGTCGCCGGACATCTCCGCGATGCCCTGGGCGTTGTCGCTGACCGGGCCGAACGTGTCCATCGCGACGATGACGCCAGCGGTGGTGAGCAGGCCGCACCCGGCGAGCGCGACGGCGTAGAGCGCGGCGCCCCCGCCGACCAGGAAGGCGCCGTAGACCCCGGCACCGATGAGCAGCGCCGCGTAGACGGCGGACTCCAGGCCGAGCGAGATGCCGGAGAGGATCACGGTGGCCGGGCCGGTCAGTGAGCTGCGGCCGATGTCCTTGACCGGCTTGCGGCTGGTTTCGGTGAAGTAGCCGGTGAGCTGTTGGATCGTGGCCGCCAGGACGACGCCGATGAGGACCGACACGAAACCGAGCACCTGCGGGCTGACCGCCAGGCCGGCCACGTCGGCGATGCTGGGCAGGTAGACGAAGGACGCCGCGGCGACCAGCATGAGGGAGACCGCGGCCGAGGCGAAGAAGCCGCGGTTGATCGGGACCATCCCGCTGGCGTCGTTCTTGCCCGGCGTGCTGGCGAGCACACCGACGACCGAGGCGATCACGCCGATGGCCGCGACCAGCAGCGGGAACACCATGCCCACGTTGCCGAAGAAGACCTGACCGAGGATCAGGGCGGCGACCAGGGTGACGGCGTAGGACTCGAAGAGGTCGGCCGCCATACCGGCGCAGTCGCCGACGTTGTCGCCCACGTTGTCCGCGATCGTCGCCGCGTTGCGCGGGTCGTCCTCGGGGATGCCGGCCTCCACCTTGCCAACCAGGTCGGCGCCGACGTCGGCCGCCTTGGTGAAGATGCCGCCGCCGACACGCATGAACATCGCCAGCAGCGCGCCACCGAAGCCGAAGCCCTCGAGGACGACGGGCGCGGTCTCGTCGAAGAGCAGCAGCGCCAGCGCCGAACCGAACAGGCCCAGTCCGATGGTGATCATCCCGACGACACCGCCGGTCCGGTAGGCGATGCGGAAGGAGGGCTGGTACCCGCCGCCACGGGCCGCCGCCGCGACCCGGACGTTGCCGCGGGTCGCCAGCGTCATGCCGATGAAGCCGACGGCCGCCGAGAATACGGCCCCGAGCAGGAAGAACAGTGCCCGACCGAGTCGGGTGCCCCAGCCGCCGTCGGTGACCGGGAGCACCAGCAGGAGCAGGAAAACGATGATCGCGAAGACGCCGAGGGTCTTGAACTGTCTGCGCAGGTACGCGGCGGCACCCTCCTGCACCGCCTGCGCGATCTCACGCATCGTCGGGGTGCCCTGGTCGGCGGCCATGACCGCGCGGACCAGGTAGACGGCGAAGGCGAGCGCTGCGAGCGAGACGGCAAGGACGATCGCGACGAGCACGACGTCCCCGCCGGATAGCGCGCTTTCCGGCATGTGTTCCTCCCAGCAGGCGGCAGCCGCCGGGGCGCACCCGCTCCGGTCGGCGGAGGTACATGGCCAGCACGCACGGGCCTGCACGGCTGGTGGCGCGGAAGTGTAGGCAGATCACAACCCGTATCGATAGTCCTGCGGCCAGTCGTCTCCTTTCCGTCGTCCCCGGCAGGACGTCGTCCGGAGGTGTGACAGTGGTGGGGTGACCGAGCTCGCGAGGTCACTCGACGACACAGCACCCGTGGGCGCGCGGACGACCAGCGCCAGCGAGGAGAAAGCGTGACCACGCTGCACCCGGTCCGGTCGGCTGCCCCTGCCGGCACGGGTCCTCTTCCTCAGGGTGGGTCCCCTTCCCCCGCCGGCGCGCCGCTGCCGGGCGCCGACCTGCTGGCCGCCGTCCTCTCCGGGACACCGGAGGACGAGCAGCCGGTCACCCACGTGTACCGGATACCGGTGCGCCACAGCCGCACCCTGCCGTGGCCCGCATGGGTAAGCCCGGAGCTGCGCGGGCGTCTGGAGGCCCATGGTGTGCAGGCACCCTGGCGGCACCAGGTCGAGGCCGCCGAGCTGGCCCGCGCCGGCTCCCACGTCGTCGTGGCGACCGGGACGGCGTCGGGCAAGTCGCTGGCCTACCAGGTGCCGGCACTGACCCGGCTGGCCGAGGACCCGCGCGCCTGCGTGCTGTACCTGGCGCCGACCAAGGCCCTGGCCCGCGACCAGCTGGCGTCGGTCGCGGAGCTGGCCGACCCCTCGGTGCGCCCGGCCGCCTACGACGGCGACACCCCCATGGAGGAACGGGAGTGGGTCCGGCGGCACTCGCGCTGGATCGTGACCAACCCCGACATGCTGCACCGCGGTGTGCTGCCGGCCCACCAGAGGTGGTCGAGCACGCTGCGCCGGCTGGCCTACGTCGTCGTCGACGAGTGCCACGCCTACCGTGGCGTGTTCGGCTCGCACGTGGGTCATGTGCTGCGCCGGCTGCGGCGGATCTGCCGCCGCTACGGCGCCGAGCCGGTGTTCCTGCTGGCCTCCGCGACGGTCGCCGAGCCGGCCGCGGCGGCGACCCGCCTGGTCGGTGCCCCGGTCCGCGCCGTGACCGAGGACGGCTCACCGCGCCCCGGCGCCACCTTCGCGCTGTGGGAGCCGCCGCTGACCGAGCGCACCGG
>JALYNA010000039.1 GCA_030773455.1 Actinomycetota bacterium | reverse complement strand
CACCGCCGACAGCGCCTGCAACAGCCGGACCGACCCGACGGTCGACAGCTCTCCGGCGGTCAGCTCCGGGCCGGTCACGGTGGCAACGAACGAGGGCAGGGAAGATGAGGTCGCGGGCACGGGCCTTTCGCTGGTGATCGAGGACATCAGACACCCTCAGACCACCACACGACCCGTGCCCGCGCCTATAACTGCAGGTCAGACGTCTACCCCCCGACTATGCATCAGCCCTGCACAACCCTCTGACTGCGCAAATGAACTTCGAGGAACTCGGGCAAACCCCGCCCAGCCGCCCTGGCAGTGTGGGAGTCCGGGATCCGGGTCGCTGATCCTAGGTGTGCGAGGGGGGGCATCCTGGGTGTGCGAGGGGACTTGGAGATCATTTCTGAATGACTCCGGCGTGGCAGCCGTGGGTCCGCTCGCGTCCCGGCCAGCCTGATGTGGGTGATCGAGGAGCTCGTCCCTGACGGGCTGTGGGAGCGGATCGCTCCGCTGCTCCCGCCGCCCAAGCCCCGCCGCCACCGCTACCCGGGCCGCCGGCCGGTCGATGACCGGGCCGCGCTGGCCGGGATCGTGTTCGTGCTCAAGAACGGGATCACCTGGAACCAGCTGCCCACGGCGCTGGTCGGCTGCTCCGGGGTGACCTGCTAGCGGCGGCTGCGGGACTGGACCGAGGCCGGCGTCTGGCCGGCCCCGCACGAGCAGCTGCTGGACCAGCTGCGTGCTTCCGGTGAGCTGGACCTGGATCGGTGCGCGGTCGACGGCTCCCACATCCGTGCGCTCAAAGGGGGACCACGTCGGCCCGTCCCCGGTCGACCGCGGCCGGCCCGGCTCCAAGCACCACCTGATCTGTGACGCCGGCGGCATCCCGCTCGCGGTCACTCTGACCGGCGGCAACCGTAACGACATCACCCAGCTCATTCCGCTGGTCGACGCCGTGCCGCCGATCCGCGGGCGACGCGGCCGGCCCCGCCGCCGCCCGCGGGAGCTGTTCGCCGACCGCGGCTACGACCACGACATTACCGCCGTCAGCTTCGCCAGCGCGGCATCACTCCACGGATTGCTCGCCGCGGCGTCGCCCACGGCTCCGGCCTGGGCCGCCAGCGCTGGGTGGTCGAACGCGGCTTCGCCTAGTTGCACGCCTTCAAACGGCTCCGCACCCGCTACGAGCGCCGCGTCGACATCCACCTCGGCCTACTCCAGCTGGCCTGCGCCCTGATCTGCTACCGACAGCTACCCGTCGTTCTGAAATGATCTCTTGGGCCCCGCGAAGTGCGAACCGTCCCGGCGGCGTCTCTCACGGTGGGTCGCTCCAAGAGATGTGACCCGTCCCGAAGGTGACCTCGGTCCCGAGGGCGACCACGAGTCGGTACATCGTTCGCATCGCGACCGCGCTGGGGCGGCGCCGGAACGGGCGAGGTGCAGCGGCTCTACCTCGCCGCATCCTGCTGGGCGGACCCGAACAGGTTGGACGTCGGTCCAGTCTCCATGGGGATGTCGAGGACCGGCATGGTCTCGGCATCGGCGTCGGCGAGGGCGCGCTGCTGCATCTCGCGCAGGTAGGCGAAGTGCTGCTCAAAGGCCGCCGTCGCGGCCTCCGCGTCGCGGTCCCGGATGCCCTCGTACATAGCCCAGTGCTGGTCGGCGATGCAGTCCCGTCGAAGTTCCTTGAGCAGGAGCCGGTTGGTTCGAGGCCGCACCAGGTGGACGGCGGTCATGGCGAGCTCAAGAATGCTGTTCTTGGCCGACTTGCTGACCGCAGTGTGGAACTCGAGATCGGTGGTCAGCCACGCGTCTTCACCGAGTTCGGGATCCCGTGAGATCTCGATCGGCCGTCGCATGGCGCTGAGATCCTCTTCGGTCCGGTTCAACGCCGCCAGCGCCACGCACTCGCGCTCCAATACGTGGCGAGCGTGCTGGACCTCGGCCAAAGAGATGTTGCCGGCGCGGAACCACAGACCGATCTGTTCGCCGATCCGTTCGGCCAGCTCCCCTGCCTGCGGTGTGGTGACGAAGGTTCCACCGGCGGCCCCCCGTGTCGAGGTCACCAGGTTGCTCGCGGCCAGGGTCCTGATGGCCTCGCGGACCGTCCCCCGGGAGACCCCGAAGTCCTGCGCCATTTGCTGCTCGCTCGGCAGGCGATCGCCAGATCGCAGGCGGCCGTCGATGATCGCGGTGCGGAGCTGGTCCACCACCTGGCCGGCCGCAGTTCGTGTCATGACCGGGCGGACGGCCAGCGGCTGGGCCGCGCGGCCGGCCTCCCGGATGGGCTCCATGGGGCAACGGTAGCATCCGGTGAAGGTCGGACTTTTACATATAAAGGCTTGACGTATGCCGCGCGCCACACTTAGCTTCGCCATGAACCGTCGATCAGCTTGAGGGGGGTACGCCGTGACATCCCGTGGGCGGGAACTCGCTGCCCCGGCGGGCGCGGGTCCGAGGGCGTCCAGAGGAGCCGGCAGTGGCGCCCCGCGGTGAGTCGTGACCGCCGCGCTTCAGGCCAGGATGCGCCCATGTCTGTCACCGCATCCCGACAGGGACCGATCCATGTTGCCAGTTGAGCAGGCCCCGTATGCGTCCATCGATACCCTCTACGGTGCCTACCTGCGCGGCGAGCTGACTGCTGAGGCGCTCGTCGAGATGTGCCTGACGCGGGTCGACCGGTTCGACCAACGGGGGCCGGGCATCAACGCGGTCACGGCCCGGAACGCCGAGGCGCTCGAGGTCGCCCGCAGGCTAGACAACGTCCTGCGCAACGGTCGGATCTCCGGACCCCTGCACGGGATCCCCGTCCTGGTCAAGGACCAGATCGAGACGGCAGGGATCGAGACCACGTTCGGCTCGGTGGCCATGCGCGGCTACGTCCCAGATCGGGACGCCACCGTGGTCATGCGGCTCCTGGCCGCTGGCGCCATCGTGCTGGCCAAGACCACGATGCCCGACTTCGCGGCGTCCTGGTTCTCGCTGTCCTCGCAGAGCGGCCACACCCGGTGCCCGTGGAACCTCCAGCGCGATGCCGGAGGATCTAGCAGCGGATCAGCGGCCGGCGTCGCAGCGGGGTTCGCGCCCATCGCCATCGGCGAAGACACGGGCGGGTCGGTCCGGATCCCCGCGGCCTACAACAACCTGGTCGGTGTCCGGGTGACCGCCGGGCTGGTGAGCCGGTCGGGGATGGCCCCGCTGGTGGCGAGCCAGGATACCGCCGGCCCCATCACCCGCACGGTGGCCGACGCGGCGACGCTGCTCGACGTGCTGGTGGGCTTCGATCCCGCCGATCCGGCCACATCGGTGTGCCTGCGCCCGGGTGTGGCCGTGGGGGGCTACCGGGCGGCGCTCCG
>JALYNA010000038.1 GCA_030773455.1 Actinomycetota bacterium | reverse complement strand
GCTGCGGTTGCTGGACTCGCTGGTGGCGACGTCCATCAGCGGGCGGGACCGCACGTACCTGGCCCAGCCGTGCGTGCGCCGGCGGGCGTTCTCCATCGACACGACCGGCACCGGCCTCACCGAGTTCAACGTCGGGGCCGCCGAGCGGACGCGGCTGGTGGCCTCGGGCACCGCGGCGGCCCGGGCATTCCTCGCCGGCTGGAGCTGGAAGGCCTACCTCCGCCAATGCCGCGACGCCGGCTGAGCCCACCGGCCGATCCGCGGTCGAGTCCAGACCCGGTCGGTGGTCGCCGTTGATGAGGGGGAGACCGCCCTGCGGCGCGGGAGTGGACGGGGACCGACACCACGGAGGGCCGGGATGGGGATGGCCGTGCTCACCAACGTGGCGGCGCTCAACGCCTACGGGGCGCTGGCGCGGACCGGAGACTCCATGACCTCGTCCCTGCGACGGCTGTCCTCGGGCTCCCGGATCACCAGAGCCGCCGACGACGCGGCGGGACTGGCCATCTCCGAGACCCTGCGCGCGCAGATCCGAGGGATGACCCAGGCCGTCCGCAACACCCAGGACGGCATCAGCCTCGTCCGGACCGCCGACGGCGCACTGGGCGAGACGGTGGCCATCCTGCAGCGCATGCGCGACCTGTCGGTCCAGGCGGCCAGCAGCGGCGCCCTGGACGCGACCTCGACGGCCGCCATCGGGACGGAAATCGACCAGCTGAAGCAGGAGCTCGACCGCATCGCGGCCACCACCTCCTTCAACGACATCCCGCTGCTGGACGGCACCTACGACCGCCTGTTCCAGGTCGGCGCCAACGGCGGCGAGACCGTCCGCGTCGTCATCCCCCGGACGGCTTGGGCATGGGCACCGCCGGTCTGGGACTGTCCGCGGTCGGCGTCAACGGAGGGGCGAGCGTCCCGGCCACCGTGATCCCGGCCGTCTCCGACGCCGAGGGCACCCCGGCGCCCGGCCGGCTCTCGCTGGCCGGTGACTACACGACCGACGGCCCGGCCGCCGCCAACTACCGGGCCCTCGCCGGCACGGTGTCCTACGGCGGGCGGTCCTTCGACCTCGGGTCGGTCGACTACACCGGCGCAGTGACGTCGCAGGACCACCTCGACCGGCTCGACTTCGCGGCGCTGGCCGCGCTCGGCACCAGCTTCATCCCTTTCGTCGCCACCGCCACCGAGCTCGTCTTCACCGGCGAGACGCCCGGTACCGGCTCGACCGCGGCGGACGCGGTCCTCATGACGCCGACCTATGCCGGGCAGACCGGGGCCGGTGCCGCCATCACCGCGATCGACCGGGCGCTCGGCCGGGTCCTCTCGGTCCGGGCCTACCTGGGCGCCGTGGACAACCGCTTCTCGCACGCGATCGACCGGCTGTCGGTCTCCGTCGAGAACACGACGGCGGCGGAGTCGCGGATCCGCGACACCGACGTGGCCGCGGAGATGACCGACCTCACCCGCAGCCAGGTGCTCGCCCAGGCCGGCACGGCGATGCTGGCCCAGGCCAACCAGTCCGCGAAGCTCGTGCTCACCCTGCTGAGCTGACCACCGGAACGGCAAGGCCCCCGGCGCCGCAGGGCGTCGTCGGCCGCGGCTGCCGGCCGCTCAGCTCCCTCCGGCCACCAGGTCGGCGGCCATCTGCGGCCACCACTGACCGGCGGGCGGCCCGCCTCCGCAGGTGCCGTCGGAGTCGCCGGGCTGCTTGACCCACAGCAGTGCGTCGACCCGGGGCTGCTCGGGCGACGTCGTCGGCGGCTCGCCGAGCGCCCGGCCCGGCGGGTTGCACCAGCGGCCCTCGCCACCGGCCGCGGTCTCCGGGGGGCCGGCGCCGTTGCGGCTGGTGTCGACGACGAAGTGGGCGGTGGGCGTGCCGCCCGGCGCGCCGCCCTCCAGCTCGCGGGACAGCTCCAGCCCGTACTCCGCGCTCGCCTCGGTGGTCTCGTAGTTCGACACGTTGAGGGCGAACCCGTCGGCCCGGTCGATGCCGCTGCGGCGCAGCGCGTCGGCGAGCACCGGCAGGTCGTCCACCCAGCTGGCGTTGCCGGCGTCCAGGTAGACGCGGGTCCCCGGCTGCCGGTCGAGGATCTCCACGGCCTGGGCGAGCAGCTGGTAGCGCGCCGCGGGGTCGATCCCCGCGCAGCCGACGACGGCCTGCGGGACGGCATCCGGCTCGAGGACGACGACCGCGGGCCGGTCGCCCAGGGCCGCGGCGAAGCTGCCGATCCAGGCCAGATAGGCGTCGACGTCGGCGGCCCCGCCGGCGGAGTAGGACCCGCAGTCCCGCCCCGGCACGTTGTAGGCCACCAGCACCGGGAGCTCCCCGGCGGCGGCAGCGGCCCGGGAGATCTCCTCCACCGCCGGATAGGGGTTGTCCGGCGTGGCGATCCAGTTGGCTGTGGGCTGCTCGGCCAGCGGGGCGAGCGCCTCGGCGTCCGCCGTCCGCCCCTCCGCGAGGGCCTGCTGGACCGCGGCGGGGCCGTGGCCCTCGGGGTTGCGCCAGAGCTCCTCCCCCGCCAGGCGGCTCGGCTCCTCGGGGGCGGCGCGATCCGGCGTCCCGGCGCTGCTGCAGGCCACCGCGGTCCCGGCGGCAGCGGCCAGCACCGCGGTCCGCACGGACCGTCGGCGGTGCAGTCGTGTCCTCATCCGACGTGCACCCAGCGCGCCGGGGACGGGACGCCGTTGTCGTCGAGCACGACCAACATGTACCAGCCGGGCGGCGTGAGGCCCTCCTCCTCGGGGACGCCCAGCTCCCAGGCCGCCGTCCCGGTGGGCCGGACGTCGAGGGCGACGGAGCGCTGCTCGGGGTCGGTCTGGTGCGTCACGGCACTGGGCCGCAGCAGCCGGGCCTCGGCGACGTCCGCCCCCTCGGTGGAGACCGCGAAGCTGCTCCCCCGGGTGATCTCCTCCGGGGCGTCGACGATCGCCGGGCGGTCCCCGGCGAACAGGTACGGCGGGGAGTAGATTTTGATCCGGGTCTCGAACCGGCCGGGGATGGTGTTCTCCTCGTCGGAGAACAACGGATCCGAGCCCATGGTCATGACCCGCCCGTCGGGCAGCAGCAGCGCGGTGGCGTGGTAGTTGCGGCCCACCTCGTTCGGCGCCGCCTCGTGCAGGTGGCCGCTGTGCGGGTCGTACATCGTCGTCAGGTGCAGGTCGCTCTGCGAGTTGCCGCGGTAGCCGACCGAGCCGCCGGTGAGCAGGGTGGAGTCGTCGGGCAGCGTGACGGCGTTGATGTACCGCGCGGGGCTCGGGTAGTCGGTGCCGGCCGGCTCGTAGCGCGGCTCGGGCGTCGTGAGGTCGACGACGTCGAAGCGCGCCGTGGACTCCTCGCTGTCCCCGACCCCGCCGCCGCCGACGATCCCCACCCGCTGGTCCTGCGCGGGCGCGAGCAGGAACGAGGTGCTGGT
>JALYNA010000037.1 GCA_030773455.1 Actinomycetota bacterium | reverse complement strand
CCCCCGGTGCGTCGGTCACGGCACCCGGCCCGGGGACGGCGGCGTGGTGGAGGGCGGCGTGCCGCGGGGCGGGGTGGGCAGGTCGCGGCCGCGGGCCTGCCGGTGCACGGCGGCGAAGCGCTGGGCGACCGTGACCGCGCTGCCCACCGTGAGCACCCACAGCGCCACGTGCAGGGCGTACGGGATGCCGAGGCCGAGGAAACCGGTGCCGACCAGCACGAGGATCAGCCGCTCGGTGCGCTCCACGACGCCGACGCCGACGTCGCAGCGCAGCCCCATGCCCTCGGCGCGGGCCTTGACGTAGGAGGTCAGCACCCCGAGCACCAGGCACAGCAGCGCCAGCAGCACGATCAGCCGGTTGTCGCCGCTTCCGGAGAACCACCAGACCAGCGCGCCGAAGATGGCCGCGTCGGCCGCGCGGTCGCCGGTGGAGTCCAGCACCGCGCCGAACACCGAGCCGCCGCCGCGGGCCCGGGCCAGCGCGCCGTCGAGCATGTCGAGCAGCACGAAGACTGTGACGGTGAAGGCACCCCAGAACAGGTGCCCGGTGGCGATCAGCCCGACCGCGCCGCCGACGGCGCCCAGCGTGCCGACCAGCGTGACGGCGTCCGGGGTGACGCCGGCCCGCGCCAGCCGGGCCACGACCGGCGCCCAGAACCGGCCCACCGCGGCGCGGGCGTTGGCGCCGAGCACCTCAGGCCTCCGGCGCGGGCCGGCCGTCCGGCCATTCCTGCGCCAGCAGCGCCCGCGTCTCGCGCAGCACCTGCGGCAGCACGCGGGTCAGCCCGATGACCGGCATGAAGTTGGTGTCCCCGCCCCACCGCGGCACCGCGTGCTGGTGCAGGTGGTCGGCGATGCCGGCGCCGGCGACCGAGCCCTGGTTCATGCCAATGTTGAACCCGTGCGCCCCGGTCACCGTGCGCACCACCCGCATGGCCGTCTGGGTGAAACTGCCCAGCTCGGCGACCTCGGGAGGCGTGAGGTCGGTGTAGTCCGGCACGTGCCGGTAGGGCACCAGCATCAGGTGCCCGGCGTTGTACGGGTACAGGTTCAGGACGGCGAAGACGTGCTCGCCGCGCGCGACGACCAGCCCCTCCTCGTCGTCCATCTTCGGGATCAAGCAGAACGGGCAGTCGTGCGACCCGGTGGGCTTGCCCTCGCCGCGGATGTAGGCCATCCGGTACGGCGTCCACAGGTGCTCGAACACCGTGGTCGGCCCGCCGTCGTCGCTGGACACGGCGACCCGGGACGTCTCCCGGTCGCCGACGCTCATCCGGTCACCGTCAGCCCGGGCCCGAGCGCCTCGGCCGTCGGGTCGGTGTTCGCCCGGCTCGTGACCCACGCGGCGACGGCGGCCACCGCCTGCTCGACCGGGACGCCGTTGTGCTGGCTGCCGTCGCGGAAGCGGAAGGAGACGGCCCCAGCCTCGGCGTCGGTGGCCCCGGCGATGAGCACGAAGGGCACCTTCTGCTTGCTGGCGGTGCGGATCTTCTTCTGCATCCGGTCGTCGGAGTCGTCGATCTCCACCCGGATCCCGCGGGTGCGCAGCTGCAGGGCGACGTCGCGCAGGTAGCCGACCTGCTCGTCGGTGACCGGGATGCCGACGACCTGCACCGGTGCCAGCCACGCCGGGAAGGCGCCGGCGTAGTGCTCGGTGAGGACGCCGAAGAACCGCTCGATCGACCCGAACTTCGCCGAATGGATCATCACCGGCTGCTGGCGGGTGCCGTCGGCGGCACTGAACTCCAGGCCGAAGCGGGCGGGCTGGTTGAAGTCGTACTGGATGGTCGACATCTGCCAGGTGCGGCCGATGGCGTCCCGGGCCTGCACCGAGATCTTCGGCCCGTAGAACGCCGCCCCGCCCGGGTCGGGCACCAGCTCCAACCCGGTCTCCCGCGCCGCCTGCTCCAGCACGCCGGTGGCCACCGCCCACTCCTCGTCGGAGCCGATGAACTTCTCCGACTCCCCGCGGGTGGACAGCTCCAGGTAGAAGTCCGACAGCCCGAAGTCGCTCAGCAGGCCGAGGACGAAGGCCAGCAGGTGCCGGACCTCACCGGGCGCCTGCTCGGGGGTGACGTAGCTGTGCGAATCGTCCTGGGCGAAGCCGCGCACCCGGGTCAGCCCGTGGACGACGCCGGACTTCTCGTACCGGTAGACCGACCCGAACTCGAAGAACCGCAGCGGCAGCTCCCGGTAGGACCGTCCGCGCGACTGGTAGATCAGGTTGTGCATCGGGCAGTTCATGGCCTTGAGGTAGTACTGCGCGTTCTCCAGGTCCATGGGCGAGAACATGGTGTCCGCGTAGTACGGCAGGTGCCCCGAGGTCTCGAACAGCCCGCT
>JALYNA010000036.1 GCA_030773455.1 Actinomycetota bacterium | reverse complement strand
GCACCGCCGCTGCGTCCGCGACTACGAGACCCTGCCGGAGCACTCCGAAGCCATGGTCCACATCGCAATGATCATGACCATGTCCAGGCGCCTGACTCAGTAACCCAGTTGTGAGACGCGTTCTGAGACCGAGGCATAGGAAGCAATACCTACGTCCTGGCGGCCCGGCACGTGGGTATTGCTTCCTATGCCCCCGCGGCGGCTCCCGGGAACTGTCGGCCCCGTCGGGCAGGCTCCCGGTCGTGGACGCCGCTTCGCTGCTCACCGGTCTGCTCGTCGGCGCGCTGCTGGCCACCGCGGTCACCCTCGGCGTCGTCGCGCTGCTCGCCCGCAACCGGCCGGCCGGCGACGGCCTCGAGCCGGTGCACGAGTCGCTGGACCACCTGCACCGGCTGCTGGCCGGTATCGAGCGCGACCGCGCCACCGCGCACGGCGAGCTGCGCGAGCAGATGGGCACCGTGGGCCAGACGTCGTCGATGCTGCGGCAGGAGACCGCCGCGCTGGTCACCGCGCTGCGCACCCCGCACGTGCGCGGCCGGTGGGGCGAGGTGCAGCTGCGCCGGGTGGTCGAGGTGGCCGGGTTGCTCGAGCACTGCGACTTCGTCGAGCAGCCGTCCGGCACCAACGACGCCGGCGCGGGCGTGCGGCCGGACCTGGTGGTCACCCTCTCCGACGGTCGTCAGGTGGTCGTCGACGCGAAGGTCCCCTTCACCGGCTACATCGAGGCGGTGCAGGCCGACGACGTCGCGGTGCGCGCCGAGCGGGTCGCCGCGCACGCCCGCCAGCTGCGCGCCCATGTCGACGCCCTCGCCGCCCGCCGCTACCCGACGGCGTTCCGGCCGGCGGCGCCGTTCACCGTGCTTTTCGTGCCCTCCGACGGGTTCCTCACCACCGCCCTGGAGGCCGAACCCGGCCTGCTAGAGTACGGCTTCGCCCGCGACGTCGTGCTGGCCACCCCGAGCACGCTGCTGGCGCTGCTGCGAACGGTCGCCTATTCGTGGCGGCAGGAGCGGCTGGCCCGCGACGCCGACCAGGTGCTCGAGGTCGGCCGCCGGCTGCACGCCCGGCTGTCCACCCTCTCCGGCCACCTCACCCGGCTGGGGTCGGCGCTGTCGTCCACGCTGACCCGCTACAACGAGACGGTCGGGTCCTACGAGGGCTCCGTGCTGGTGGCCGCCCGCCGCTTCGACGACCTCGGGGTCGCCGAGTCGCCGGTGCCCACGCCGCTCCTGGTCGAGGCCACGGTGCGCACGCTGCGGCCGGCCGAGCTCCCCCTGCCCGGCGAGCTGCCGCGCAGCCCGGACCTGCGACCGACGGCCGACGCCCCACGGTCCCCGGTGGTGGAGCGCGACGGCACGACGGGCTGAGCCCGGCGGGCGCGGCCCGGGTGCTGCCCTGACCGCACCCGTACCCTTCCGTCACAGCCGTCCCGCCGACCCCTCCGGATGTGCGTCCGAGGGTGCGGTTTTGGCACTTGTGCACAGTGCGCGTCGGCGCCGTCCTCCCCCGACGTCGCCCCGGCCGTCGCTACCGTTGCGCCCTGACAGGGACCCCGGAAGGGAGCCCGCCACGAGGGGACGGGAGGTCCACCATGGCCACGGTGAGGCTCGCCGACACCTGGCACGAGCCCGGAGCACGTGCCGAGCGGCGCGCCGCCGCGCGGCCCGAGGTGCCTGACCACGTCGCCCGCATCGGCCGCCCGCCGGTCCCGCCGCTGCCCCCGCGGATGCGGTCGACGGACCTGCCGCCGCTGCCCGAGGCCATGGCGCGCTCCGCGCGCGACAGGCACGACCGTCCCCAGCCGCCGCGCCCCTCCGGCGAGCGCGCCGCGCGCCCGGCCCGGGACGTCGGCCGCAGCCGGCCGGTCTTCCCCGAGGCCGACCGCCCGCCGGTCCGCGGGGAGCACGCCGCCCGGGACCGCTCCCCGCAGTTGGACGGTCCGTTCGACGACCAGGACGACCGCCGCCGCGGTGCCCGGTCGCCGGAGCCCCGGTCGGTGTCCCGCCGTCCCGCCCTTCCCGGTGCGACGGCGCAGGTGCCCGGCACCGACAGCCGGCTGCGCGGCTCGGTCGCCGTCCTCGCCGTCTTCCTCGTCACGCTGGCCGGTGCCGCCCTCGAGTCCTGGATCAGCACCGGGCTGGGGCTGGTCACGCTGCTGGTGCTCACCGCGGCCAGCGCCGTGGCCACGCTGGTGGTCCGCCGCCGCGACCTGCTCACTCCGGTGGTCGCCCCGCCGCTGGTCTACGTCCTCGTCGCCGTGCTCAACACCGCACTCGCGCCGTCGGCCTCGCTGAACGTCCCGTCGATCGCCACGATGCTCGTCCGCGGCTTCCCGGCGATGGCCGTCGCCACGGCAGCCGCCGGGGTCGTCGCGCTGATCCGGTCGGCCGCCCGCCCCTAGCCGCATCCCACGAGGGCGGCCCCGTCCAGGGGTCCGCCCCGAGCTTGCGAGGGGTGGGGAGGACGGGGTCCTTGCTCAGGCCGGGTCGGCGGGGGACTTCTCGGTGCGGCGCGGCCGCAGCTCGTGCGGCAGCGCGAAGACCAGCCGTTCCTCGGCGGCCTTGACCGTCTCCACGTCGGGGTAGCCGCGCTCGGCCAGCCAGTCGAGCACCTCGCCGACGAGCACCTCGGGCACCGAGGCGCCGCTGGTGACGCCCACCGTGCCGACGCCGTCGAGCCAGGCGGAATCGATCTCGGAGGCGAAGTCCACCAGGTGCGCGGCGCGTGCACCAGCCTCCAGCGCCACCTCGACCAGCCGGACGGAGTTCGAGGAGTTCGTCGAGCCGACGACGATGACCAGGTCGCACTCAGCGGCCATCTGCTTGACGGCCTGCTGCCGGTTCTGCGTGGCGTAGCAGATGTCGTCGCTGGGCGGGGACTGCAGGCCGGGGAAGCGGGTCTTCAGCTGGCCCACCGTCGTCAGCGTCTCGTCCACCGACAGCGTGGTCTGGGACAGCCAGACGACCTTCTCCGGGTCGCGCACCTGGACGTTGGCCACGTCCCCGGGGCCATCGACGAGCTGGATGTGGGCCGGCGCCTCCCCGGAAGTGCCCTCGACCTCCTCATGGCCGCGGTGGCCGATCAGCAGGATGTCGTAGTCGTCCCGGGCGAACCGCTTCGCCTCCTGGTGCACCTTGGTCACCAGTGGGCAGGTCGCGTCGATCGTCTTCAGCTGCCGGGCCGCGGCCTCGGCGTGCACCGCCGGTGAGACGCCGTGGGCGCTAAAGACGACGACCGAGCCCTCGGGCACCTCGTCGGTCTCGTCCACGAAGATCGCCCCGCGCCGCTCCAGCGTCGCGACCACGTGCTTGTTGTGGACGATCTGCTTGCGGACGTACACCGGGGCGCCGTGGATCTCCAGGGCCCGCTCGACCGCCACCACCGCCCGATCCACGCCGGCGCAGTAGCCCCGGGGATCGGCCAGCAGGACGCGTCCGCGCTGAACAGCCATGACGCCCATGGTAGGAGAAGGACCTCCCTGCCCCCGGTGCTGGTGGAAGGACCCCTGCAGCGGGCCGCGGTCCGGGGCCAGGGCCTGTAGCACCATCCGTGTGGCCCGCGCCAGCGCGCGGGTGTCGGGCGCGTCGTTTCGGGGCAGGGTGAGGCCATGTCGCGTGAGATCCCCCAAGCCATCCGTGCCGCCGTCGGTCTGGTCGCCACCGTCCTCGACGACGCCCGCAAGCTGCCCGGGACGCTGCCCGGCCTGCCGGTCCGGATCATCGGGCTGGCCATGCAGGCCACGATGCGGCTGCAGCAGCAGTACTCCGGCCTGGTCGCCCGCGGGGACGAGGTTTTCACCGGGCTGCGCGGCGAGTCCGAGCCTGGGCTCGCGACCTTCGACGAGGACCTGCCCGAGCCGACCGCCGGCCGCACCTCCGCCTTCGACCGCGCCCCCGGGTTCGACCAGGCGACCTCCTTCGACCGCGCGTCGGTGTTGGACGAGGACGAGGCGATCGCCGAGGAGGTCGCCGCACTGATCGACGACGAGGTCTCCGGCCTGCCCGCCGAGCCGGCGCCGGAGGAGGTCGTCGAGGCCCTCGCGGACATCACCGACGAGGTGGCCGCCGCCGGTCTGGACCTCGAGCGCCCCGAGTCCGAGCCCGGCCTCTCCACGGAGGACGCCCTGGAGTCCGCGCTGCTGGAGGCCGATGGCGCCCTGGTCGACGGCGACGCGGGGGACGCCGGCGCCGTCGACACCGACGAGATCGCCGAGAGCCCGACCACCCCGCCGGCGTCGCTGCTGGAGGCCGAGGCGACCGAGTTCGACGTGCACGGCTCCGCGGCGACGGACGCCCCGGCGCCCAGCGACCTGGGCGGCTCCCCGGTCGGCGAGGCGGCCGGCGCCCCTGACGTCGCCACCGAGGTCGACGTCCTCACCCCCGACGGCGACGTCGCCACCGTGGAGGGGACGGTGACCGACGAGGGTGTCGCCGCGCCCGAGGCGCCGGCGGGGGGCAGCCCCGTCGCAGCGGCCGCGGACGACCGGGACGGCACCGGCAGCGGCGACGAGGTGGTCACCGTCGCTGGCGCGGCGGTCGACGACGCGCTCGGCGCCGGAGAGGACACGTCCCCTCCGTCCCCGGCCGGCGACGTGGTCGCCACCGACGAGAGCGGCACAGACGTGGCCGCGGCGACCGGCGTCCGCACCGACGTCGACGAATCCCTGATGCCGGACGAGGGCGGCGGGGACGCCACCGGCAGCGGCGACGAGGTGGTCACCGATGAGAGCGGCACCGAGGAGAGCGGGACCGACGGGGGCGGAGCCGACGTGGTGACCACCGACCAGGGCCGCACGGCCATGGCCGCGGCGACCGGAGTGGACACCGGCGTGGCCGCCACCGACCAGGGCGGGACCGACGTGGCCGCGGGGACCGGCGTCCGCATCGACGTGGCCGACACCGACGTGGGCGACACCGACGAGGGCGGGACCGACGTGGTGACCACCGACCAGGGCCGCACCGCCATGGCCGCGGCCACCGGAGTGGACACCGGCGTGGCCGCCACCGACCAGGGCGGGACCGACGTGGCCGCGGGGACCGGCGTCCGCACCAACGTCGACGAATCCCTGATGCCGGACGAGGGCGGCATCGACGTGGCCACCACCGACGTGGCCGCCACCGATGAGAGCGGCACCGACGGGGGCGGAGCCGACGTGGTGACCACCGACCAGGGCCGCACCGCCATGGCCGCGGCCACCGGAGTGGACACCGGCGTGACCACTACCGACCAGGGCGGGACCGACGTGGCCGCGGGGACCGGCGTCCGCATCGACGTGGCCGACACCGACGACGCCGCCGACACCGCGGGCGCCCAGATCGCCGGCGCGGTCCCGGTTGAGGGCTACGACGGCTTCACCCTGGCTCAGCTGCGCGGCCGGCTGCGCGGCTACCAGCTGTCCACCGTGCAGCGCCTGCTCGCCTACGAGGAGGCCACCCGCGCCCGGGAGCCCTACCTGCGGATGCTGCGCAACCGGCTGGAGAAGCTGGAGCGCCAAGGGGTCGAGGGCAGCCCGCTGGCCCCGCGCGGCGCCGGGTGACGTGGCCATGTGGCCCCCTCCAGGGCGTCCCCGAGCGTGCGAGGGGACCCCGGAGGGGGTCCTTTTGGCGTCTGACACGCTCGGGGAGTGACCGCCCCCTCCACGCCGGAAGCCCCCTGGCCGGTCCGCACGGTGGCCCGCAAGGTCGCCGAGTGGATCGGCCGGCTTGGCGAGGTCTGGGTGGAGGGTCAGGTGGCCCAGCTGTCCCGGCGCGGCGCCGCGACGGTCTTCCTCACCCTCCGCGACCCGGCCGCCGACCTGTCGGTGCCGGTCACCTGCAGCCGCGACGTCGCCGACCGCCCGGGCCTGGAGCTGACCGAGGGCGCCCGCGTCATCGTGCGGGCACGGCCGGACTACTACATCGCCCGCGGCTCCTTCTCCCTGCGCGCCACGGAGATCCGCGCCGTCGGCCTCGGCGAGCTGTTGGCCCGCATCGAGCGGATCCGCCGGCTGCTGGCCGCCGAGGGGCTCTTCGACGCCGCCCGCAAGCGCCCGCTGCCGTTCGCCCCGGCCGTCGTCGGGGTGGTCACCGGGCGGGACAGCGCCGCGGAGCGGGACGTCCTGGTCACCGCCCGCCGCCGCTGGCCCGCCGTCCGGTTCGCCGTCCACCACAGCCTGGTGCAGGGGCCCTCGGCGGCCGCGTCGGTCATCGAGGGCCTGCAGCGCCTGGACCGCGACCCCGCCGTCGAGGTCATCGTCGTCGCCCGCGGCGGCGGCTCGGTCGAGGACCTGCTGCCCTTCTCCGACGAGGGCCTGGTGCGTGCCATCGCCGCCTGCCGCACCCCGGTGGTCACCGCCGTCGGCCACGAGACGGACACGACGCTGGTCGACCACGCTGCTGACGTCCGCGCCGCCACCCCCACCGACGCCGCGCACCGCGTGGTGCCCGAGATCGGCGAGCAGCGCCGGCTGGTCGACGCGCTGCGGGCCCGGGCCCGGTACCTGGTCGGCGCCCGGCTGGAGCAGCAGGAACGGTGGCTGGACAGCGTCCGCAGTCGCCCGGTCCTGGCCGATCCGCAGCGGCTGCTGCACGGCCGGGCCGGCGACGTCGAGCAGTTGCGCACCCGCGCCCGGCGGACCCTGACCCACCGGCTGGAGAGCGCCGAGCGGGACCTCGAGCACGCCCGCGCGCGCGTCGCCGCCCTCTCCCCCGCCGCCACGCTGCAGCGCGGCTACGCCGTCGTGCAGCGCGCCGACGGCTCCCTGGTCCGCGAACCCGGTGAGGTGGCCGACGCCGAGCGGCTGTCGGTGCGGGTGGCGGGCGGCCGGCTGCCGGTGCGCGTCGCCAGGGAGAATGGGGAACCGTGAGCGCAGACCGGACCGGGGACACGGCGACCGACGAGCCGGACGACCAGCCGACGACGACCTACGAGCAGGCCCGCGAGGAACTCGCCGACGTCGTGCGGCGGCTGGAGGCCGGCGGCCTCACGCTCGAGGAGTCCCTCGGCCTCTGGGAGCGCGGCGAGCAGCTCGCCCAGCTGTGCCAGCACTGGCTGGACCGGGCGCGCGAGCGGCTGTCGGCCGCCGCGCCCGCCCGGTCCAGCGAGTCCGGCTGACCCCTCACGCGGCCAGCTTCGAGTCCGTTCCTGCGCTGAGCACCAGGCCGGCCGTGGTGAGGGCGGACAGCAGCCGGTCGGCCCGTGCCCGCAGCAGGGCGATGGTCGTCGCGTCGAGGGCCTGGACCCCGTCGTCCAGGCACTGCGCGAGCAGGGCGAGCACCTCGGCGGGGGGCGCGGCGGGGGGCTGGACGACGGGCGCGCGGCGGGCGGGGATGCGGATGACCATCCCGCAGGCGCACGAACCGCCGGTCTTCGGGGCCCGGTGGTCACCGCGGGGGCAGGGGTCCTCTTCGAACACAGTCGAACTCCTCACTGGAAAAGGCCCCTACGACATCCGTGACGGGCCGGTGACACACAGTCCCGCCAGTCACACCGGTCACACGCGCGACGCACCGCAGCGACACCATGTCGTGATCTGGGCTACACGACCGCGGTTGTCAGCGTCGCGGGACGGGCGCCACGGCGGCGGCGACCGTCTCCAGCTCCTCGTCGGTCGCCGAGCCGGTGACCAGCACCGTCACGCCGTCGGCCGTGCGGGAGAGGACCGTCTCGCCGCGCTCCGTCGTCCCCCGGGTCCAGGCCTGGCCACCGAGGTCGACGGTGCCCTGCTCCCGCGCGCCGCCGAGGACGTCGTCGACCACGCCGGCCCGGGCGTCGTCGCTCACCACGAAACCGGCGTACTCCGACGACGGCGTGAGGTAGCCGACCTGCAGGGTGACCGGGTCGCCGGCGCCCGCGGTGCCGGCGTCGGTGCGCGCGCTCGTCGGGCGGTAGCCGTCGGGCAGGCCGGCCGGGGCGACCACCGGGTACCCGGCGCGGGCGGCGGCCAGCTGCACGGTGCTGGTGGGGTCGACCTCGCGGACGGTGTCGACGCCGGACTGCTTGACCGACATCCAGCCCACCAGCGCCAAACAGATCAGCACCAGCGGGAGCAGCGAGCGCAGCATGTTCGCCGCGCTCATCCGGTTGGCCCGCTCGATCGCGGGCGGGGGCACCTGCCCGGCGGGCTGACTGGTCGGACCGGCTGAGCTCACCCCCCTAGGATGACAGGACTCATCGCCCCACCCCGCCGCCCAGCGTCCGTGCGGCGGAACCAGGAGGTCCGCGTGTCCCTGCCCCTGCCCGACGGCCCCGCGACCCACGCCGGAGACAGCTTCCGCGTCGACCGCCCGGCTCCCGACCGCAACCTCGCCCTCGAACTGGTGCGGGTCACCGAGGCCGGTGCGATGGCCGCCGGCCGGTGGGTGGGCCGTGGCGACAAGAACGGCGGCGACGGTGCCGCGGTCGACGCGATGCGCGCGCTCATCGGCACGGTGAGCATGAAGGGCGTCGTCGTCATCGGGGAGGGCGAGAAGGACCAGGCCCCGATGCTCTTCAACGGCGAGCAGGTCGGCGACGGCAACGGCCCGGAGTGCGACGTCGCGGTCGACCCCGTCGACGGCACCACGCTCATGGCCAAGGGCATGCCCAACGCCATCGCGGTCATGGCGGTCGCCGACCGCGGCGCCATGTACGACCCCTCGGCGGTCTTCTACATGGAGAAGATCGCCGTCGGCCCGGCCGCGGCCGACGTCGTCGACATCACCGCGCCGGTCGCGGAGAACATCCGCCGGGTCGCCAAGGCCAAGCACAGCTCGGTCGGCGACGTCACCGTGTGCATCCTCGACCGCCCTCGCCACGACGAGCTGGTCCACGAGGTGCGAGAGGCCGGCGCCCGGATCAAGTTCATCACCGACGGCGACGTCGCCGGCGCCATCGCCGCGGCCCGTGAGGGCACCGGCGTCGACCTGCTGATGGGCATCGGCGGCACGCCGGAGGGCATCATCGCCGCCTGCGCGCTCAAGTGCATGGGCGGTGCGCTGCAGGGCAGGCTGTGGCCCAAGGACGACGACGAGCGGCAGAAGGC
>JALYNA010000035.1 GCA_030773455.1 Actinomycetota bacterium | reverse complement strand
TGGCCGACGGACGGCGCGATCCGTGGTCTCGACGGGATCAAGGAGATCGAGCTGTCAGCAGCAGCTCGATCTCCGAACTCGACTCGTGGGGCCGGGCACTTGCCCACCTGCGTGACGTCGGGCTGATCGGTCTGCCTCCCGCGCACGTCCGGCAGGCGCTCAACCAGCGGTCGGGGGCAGCGTGACGACGGCGGGCGATCACCTCACCTGGTGCGACCTGCGCAACGGGTACGGCATGTGCACGTGCGGGCTCGCGTCCGCAGGACTTCCTGCTGCTAGCAGTAAGTCCTCGACGAAGGTCTCGGTGCAGACCCTCGCCGACGTCACGCCCGAACGCGTCTCCTGGCTGTGGCCCGGCCGGCTGCCGCTCGGGAAGCTCGTGGTCATCGACGGCGACCCGTCCACCGGGAAGTCCACGCTCACGCTCGACCTTGCGGCGCGCGTCTCGACCGGCTCGCCGTGGCCGGACGGAGCGATCGCACGGCCCGCTGGGGTGCTTCTGCTCTCGGCCGAGGACGGGTTAGCCGACACCATCGCGCCGCGCCTCATCGCGGCCGGCGCTGATCTGCGACGGGTCCACGCCCTCACCGAGGTTCCGGCCGCGGACGAGGACGGCGACGTTCGGCAGGTCCCCCCGTCCCTGCCACGGGATATCCCCACCATCGAGAAGATCATTACCGAGCACAAGGTGCAGCTCGTGGTCATCGACGTGCTGATGGCCTATCTCAACGGCAAGGTCGACAGCCATCGAGACCAGGACGTCCGCGGCGTCCTCCACCAGCTCGCCGCGATGGCCGAGCGGACCGGCTGCACGATCCTGCTCGTCCGGCACCTCAACAAGGCAGGCGGCAGTAACGCGCTGTACCGCGGCGGCGGCTCCATCGGCATCGTCAGCGCCGCTCGCGCTGCCTACCTCGTCGCCCGCGATCCCGACGACGAGGCTCGGCGGATCTTCGCGGTCACGAAGTGCAACCTCGCCCTCGAACCGCCGTCGCTGGCTTACCGGCTCGTGGGCGACCCAGACAACGGATGCGCGCGGATCGAGTGGGAGGACGCCCCGGTTGAGCACACCGCAGCCAGCCTTCTGCGCGGCCCGGTGGACGACGACGAGCGCACCGAGCGCGACGAGGCCGCCGTTTGGCTCCTCGGATACCTGACCGACAACGGCGGGACCGCCGCGAGGAAGGACATCGTCAAGGCGGCCCGCGCCGCGGGCTACTCCGAGGCGACCCTCAAGCGGGCGAAGGACCGGGCTGCGGTGAAGCACAGCTCCGAGGGCTTCCCGCGACAAACCTGGTGGTCGATACCAGTCGGCTCACCGGAACCCGGACACGTAGAGGGTGAGCCGACTGGCCAGGGTGAGCCAACTGGGACTGACCTGCGGAAACACAACCTCCAGTCGGTCCAGTCAGTCCAGTCGGCTCAACCCTCAGCGAGTGAGCCCACTGAGCCGACTGCGGACTGCGGGCACCCGCTCAAGGTCGTGAACTCCACCAACGGCCGCTGCGCGCTCTGCATCGCCGCCCGACCTCGGCCCGCCCATCGCTGCGTGGCCTGCCACGAACCCATCGACCCCGCCGTCGGCGCGGACGTCCACCCGGGGTGTGAGGACGCCGCGTGACCGCCACCCACTGTCCCGACTGCCTTGCGCCGACGACCCGGCGCCGCCGAGACGCCCGCTGCGACGACTGCCGCTCGCGGGTCGGCCGCCGGCACCGCGACCAGTACACGCCACCCGACGCCCTGGTCCTCAATCAACCGCGGAATACCGCATGACCAGCCGTGCCGGGCGTGAAACTCACCGGCGGCCCCTGCTCGCCATGGTGCTGGGGACCCGGACTGCAAGGGCGGGAGCGCGTCACTTCCTTCGCGCAATGATCGTCCTGCGCCCGGCACGGCCACCCCTCACTCACCACCGACAGGAGAACCCAGCGATGACCGAACCGCTCAACAGCTTCGAGGCCGGCCGGTTGGCCGCCAACGCACGCCTCTACCGCCCCGACCCGCGGCTCGACGAGGCAGCCGATCTGTTCGAGACGGACCGGCAGGCGTGGGACCGGCTGCCCGCCCGCACCCGCGACCTGTCCGTGATTCACCTGGATCTGCGCAACGTGTACCGCGCCGCTGTCCGCGCTCGCCTTATCCCCGATGACCGCGGCCCCGCGGCCTGACCGACAGGAGACCATCGATGTCCAAGACCGCACCCATGAGCCGCGAACAGATCGAGGCCCAGGCCGCCGACCTCGCCGCCCAGGTCGCCGCCTTCCAGGCCGAAGACCA
>JALYNA010000034.1 GCA_030773455.1 Actinomycetota bacterium | reverse complement strand
TCTGGGTCAACGAGCCGGGCCGGGTGTTCGTCGCCCGCCGCGGGCGCAGCGAGCTGACGACGACGATCCTGGCGCCGGGTGAGCTGGCCGACCTGGTCGAGCGGATGCTGCGCACCTCGGGCCGTCGCATCGACATGTCGACCCCATTCGTCGACGCGATGATGCCCGATGGGTCCCGCCTGCACGTGGTCATCCCGGACATCATTTTGGTATGGGTCGATGACCTGCCTCTTCATCGCCGATGTCGGCCTGACCTGCGGGTATTCCGTTCCTACGTGTTCCCCGGCGCTCGTTGATGCCGGGTGAGTGGCGGACTCGGTGCGGACTCATCTGCTCGCTGGGCAAGCTGAGCGGACCTACGAGGTGCAAGCGGCCCCGGTAGTCGCTCGTAGTGGTCCTCGGCCCAGCCTTGGATTTCCCCTTCGCTGCTGGGCCGCCAGGCGCGGGCCCACGGCTCAGGGATTATGAGACCGCCCGGCCGGGTGTCGACTCATGACGCCCCCGCTCGCTTCTGGCCGTTCGCGCAGGTCAGCGAGTCGCCGCCCTCCGCGTCCGTTCGCGTCCGATCTCCACTCGGCTGCTCGTTCGTGCCCACCGTGTGCCCACGGGCGGGCCTACTCCTCACGCGCGATCCGCCGCCTACAAGCAGGCCTACCGCACACGCCGAGGGGGAGATGGGCTGCCGACCGGTCGGCCACGACGCCGAGGCCTACAAAGGCCGCAACGTCGTCGAACGACCGTGGGCTCCACTCCGTCGTATTCGGAGGTGCGGAAACAGTCTGTGTCGACTGGCACACTCCTGGCCGATGACGGGGGACCAGGCGCAAGACGACTACGTCCATGCGCGATTGCGCATTGCCGCGCGCTCGGTCTGGGCCAAGACGCGTCATGATCCACAGACGCATGAGGTCCGCGACTGGATGCCCCTGTGGCAGCACCTCGACGACACAGCGGCGGTGGCCGGCCGGTTGTGGGATGTGTGGGTACCGCGGTCCGTACGCCGGGAGATCGCAGTTGCGGTGGACGGCGACGACGCGCGGGCGCGGCGGCTGCTGACCTGGCTGGCCGGAATCCACGATGTTGGCAAGGCGAGTCCGGCGTTCGCCGTCCAGTACCCCGACGGAGCGCACCGGATGGCGGCCCACGGGCTGACGACGTCGCTGTCGCCGAAGGACCCGGAGCGCCGGATGCTGCGGCACGAGTTGGCGGGCCACATCTGCCTGAACCGGTGGTTGAAGTCCAGGTACGGCTGGAGGGTCGCCGACGCCGACCGGTTGGCGGTGGTCGTCGGCGGCCACCACGGCATCGCACCCACCAGCGCGCAGGTGCAAGCCGGGAGCAAGCGGCCGGAACTGCTCGGTGACGGGCTCTGGACGCAGGTGCAGGACGCCTACCTCGACCGGCAGGCCGCACGCTACCTACACGACGATGACCTGCGTTCCCCGATTCGTCCCTCCAAGCCGGCCCAGGTGCTGCTCACCGCCTTGGTCATCGTCGCCGACTGGATCGCCAGCAATGAGGACTTCTTCGGGTACCGCACCGGAGAGCCGGTGCAGACACGGCTGGACCGGGCATGGAGACGAATCGACCTCCCGGCGCCATGGGACGTCGATCCGCACACCACCGACCCCGACGTGTTGCTGGCCGAGCGCTTCGGACGGACGGACGGCGCCCGCCCGGTGCAGGCCGTCGCGGTCGAGCTGGCCGCCGGGACGACCGAGCCGGGGCTGATGGTCGTCGAGGCGCCGATGGGGGAGGGGAAGACCGAGGCGGCGCTAATGGCTGCTGAGGTGCTCGCCGCCCGCACCGGCGCCGGGGGTTGCTTCGTCGCCCTTCCCACTCAGGCGACGACGGATGCCATGTTCGGCCGGGTCCGAGCATGGCTCGACGCCCTCCCGACCGAGGGAGCGCAGTCGGTGTTCCTTGCGCACAGCAAGGCCTCGCTCAACGACGAGTACCGGGGCCTGCTGCCGGACGGGCATCCGACGTCCATCGCCATCGACTCCGACGACGAGTCCGACAACCGACGGACCCAGGCCACCGGATGGGCGCCGGCCCAGGCCGTGTCGGCCGTCGTGCACCAGTGGCTGCGCGGCCGGAAGAAGGGAGTGCTGGCCTCCTTCGTGGTCGGGACGGTCGACCAGACGCTGTTCACGGCCCTGAAGAGTCGTCACCTGGTGCTCAGGCACCTCGCGTTGGCCGGCAAGGTCGTCGTCATCGACGAGGTGCACGCCTACGACGTCTACATGGGGTCCTACCTGGACCGGGCGCTGCACTGGCTGGGTGCCTACGGCGTGCCGGTCGTCCTGCTGTCGGCCACGCTGCCCCGAGCGCGCCGGGAGGAGATGGTCGCCGCCTACCGCTCGGGACGGCGCCGTGAGGGGGCGGTGCCGGAGCCCGACGACGGCGCCTACCCGGTCCTCACTGCCACCGATGGCGATTCTGTGGTTCGCCGTCCCACCCTCTCAGCTGGGCGCCGGACGGAGGTGGATCTAGAGCTCCTGGCCGGCGGGGGCGATGAGCTGCAGCGCCTCGGCGACCGGTTGGCGGCGGAGTTGGACGGCGGGGGCTGTGCCCTGGTGGTGCGCAACACCGTGACGCGGGTGCAGGAGACGGGCCGGTACCTCGTTGAGCGGTTCGGAGCCGAGCACGTCACCGTGACGCACGCCCGGTTCTTGGCGGTGGATCGGGCCGCCAATGACGTCGAGTTGCTGCGCCGGTTCGGCCCGCCCGGCCCAGGCATGCAGCGGCCACACTGGCACGTCGTCGTCGGATCGCAGGTGGTCGAGCAGTCGCTGGATGTCGATTTCGACCTGCTGGTCACCGATCTCGCGCCGGTGGATCTGGTGCTCCAGCGGATGGGCCGGCTGCATCGGCATGCCCGCGGCGAGGGGCAATCGGACCGGGCGGCTCGGTTGCGCCGAGCACGCTGCCTGCTGACCGGGGTCGATCAGGCCGTGACCCCTCCCGCGCTGAACCGGGGGTCCACGGCGGTGTACGAGCCCGCCGCCCTACTGCGCTCAGCAGCGGTGCTGCTGCCGCACCTGCAGACTGATCGTCCGGTCGTGCTCCCGGACGACATCGCCACCCTGGTGCAGCAGGCCTACGGCGCAGAGCAGGTTGGGCCGGTGGGGTGGCAGGAGGAGATGGCGAGGGCGCAAGCCCGGGCCGCCGAGCGAGCGTCGCGGCGCCGGCAGACAGCCGAGACCTTCCAGCTGGGGGAGGCTGAAGGTAGCGGAGCCATCCTCGGCTGGGTGCAGGCCGGCGTCGGTGAGGCCGAGGACGGCCCTCAGGGTGAGGCGCAGGTCCGCGACGGTGAGATGACCCTGGAAGTGCTGGTCGCCGTCCGGACGACCGACGGGTTGGTGGTCCCGCCGTGGGTCCGGCCGCACGGAGGCGAGCTGCTGTCCACCAACCTGATCATCGAACCCGGGCAGGCCCGGGTCCTTGCCTCCTGTGCCCTGCGGCTCCCCGTGTCGCTGACTCGCGACCCGCACCTGCTGGACGCAGTGATCGCCGAGCTGGAGCGCGATTTTGTCGGTGCCTGGCAGAAGTCTCCGCTGCTGGCAGGCGAACTCGTGCTCGTACTCGACCCCGACGGTCGTCGCGAACTGGCCGGCCATCAACTGCAGTACACCCGTTCCTTCGGCCTGGAGGTGGTCCGCGCGTGACCGACGTCATGTCCTTCGACCTGACCAGGGAGCCATGGATACCCGTCCTGGATCTCACGGGTCGCGAGCGGACCCTCACGCCCCTGCAGGTGATCGAGCAGGCCGGCGAGCTGTCCACGATCGGCGGGGAACTGCCGACGACAGGTTTCGCGCTCACCCGGCTGCTGCTCGCGGTGCTGCACCGATCGGTCGTCGGCCCGCGGGACCGCGACGAGTGGACCGAGCTCTGGGAAGCTCCTGGCCTTCCGGTCGACGCCGTTGCTGCCTACCTGGACCGGTGGCGGGACCGGTTCGACCTGCTGCATCCCCTGACCCCCTTCGGACAGGTCGGCGACCTGCGGACGACCAAGGGGGATCACTCCGGGCTGAACAAGCTGATCGCCGACGTCCCCAACGGAGCGCCGCTGTTCACGACCCGAGCCGGGCGGGCGCTGGCCCGGATCGACCACGGCGAGGCGGCGCGCTGGCTCGTGCACGCCTTGGCCTTTGACCCCTCCGGGATCAAGACCGGTGTCGTGGGGGACGAACGGGTCAAGGGTGGCAAGGGCTATCCCCTTGGTGTCGCGTGGCCGGGCAACATCGGCGGCGTCCTGATCGAGGGTCCGACGCTGCGCGACACCCTCCTGCTGAACCTGCTCCCGTACCGCGACGACGAACTGGTGCTGCGCTGGGGACGGCCCGCTGACGACCTCTCGGTGTGGGAACGCCCTTCGGTGGGTCCCGGGGTGGAACGGGATACCGCTGGGTCCCCGCGCGTCCGCCCGGTGGGACCCGCAGACCTCTACACGTGGCCCGCTCGGCGGGTTCGGCTGATCTCCGACCACGACGGCATCACCGGACTGTTGCTCGCCTACGGCGACCCGTTGGCGCAGCAGAACGCGCACACCTTCGAGCCGATGACCGCTTGGCGGCGCAGCCCCACCCAGGAGAAGGCCCGCAAGGAGGCCCTGGTCTACATGCCGCGGCAGCACTCGGTGGACCGGGTGTTCTGGCGGGGACTCGCTGCCCTGCTCCCGGTCACCCACGTGTCGGTGGCGGGCATGGACGCCGCGGACACGCTGCCTCCGGCCACCCTGACCTGGCTCGCCGTCGCGCAGCGACTCGAACTCATCCCTTCGGACGTCGTCGTCCGTACCCGGGTGACCGGCCTGGCGTACGGCAGTCAGAGCTCCGTCGTCGACGAGCTGGTGGACGACCAGCTCTCGGCTCGCGTGGCGGCGCTGCGAGCGGGGGAGGGGACCCTCGGCGAGCAGGTCGTCGTGGCCGTGCGCCGCACCGAAGACGCGGTCAAGGCGCTGAAGAACCTGGCCGGCAACCTGGTCCGGGCTGCCGGAGGCGAGTCCGACGGGGCACGTGACCGGTCGGAGGAGGCAGCCTTCGCCGCACTCGACCGCCCGTTCCGCCGCTGGGTGGCCGCCCTACAGCCGGGTGACGATCTGACGGCCGTGCAGACCGACTGGCAGCGGCAGGTCGCCCGCATCCTCAGGGGGCTGGCCGACGAGCTGCTCGAGCAGTCAGGGGTCGCCGCCTGGAAGGGCCGAGTCCTGCAAGGCCGCCATGTTGACTCCGGGCTGGCCGACGCCTGGTTTCGGGCGGCGCTGCGCACCGCACTTTCGCTGGCCTACCCGATCGGAACTGCCAGCACGACGACAGAGGAGGTGGCCTCGTGACCGGATCCGCAGCCGCAGCGGCAGGAACGGCCGAGCGAGTACCGCTCGCAGACCTGGTCGCCACGCGGATCGGAGCTCTGCAGGCGCGCTACCTGGCCGGCACGAGCGGCGGTGTGTCCGACCTGGCGGCGTTGCGCCGGGCAGCCACCCTGCCGGTGGGCGCGGACCCCCGCACCTGGGAACTGACCCTGGCCGGGGTCTCGCCGTGGGCTCGGGACGACGAGGCGACGACCGCGGAGTCGGCGGTCCACGGCGCGATGACGCTGTACGCGCTGCACCAGCAGTCCCGGACTCAGTCCATGCACCGCCGCGGTCGCGGGTTGGGGAGCGCGGTGCGTGAGCTCGGCCGCTCGACCGGTGCCGAGGCGGCAGTGCGTCGGCGGTTCGAGGCGCTCGGGACCGCCGCGACGTTTCCAGAACTGATGCACCACGCCCGGGGCTTGGTGCGTCAGCTCCGGTCTGCCGGGATCGCGCTGGACTACGGCCGCCTCACCCAGGACCTCCTGGACTGGCAGGACCCCGCCCGCACCGCTGCAGTACGGCTCCGGTGGGGCCGTGAGTACCACCGTGTTCCCGCCGAGGGCTCGACCATCGACGAGCCCCCGACCCAGCCGACCGAGGAGTGAGCGTGACCCGCACGTACATCGACGTCCACGTGGTGCAGACGGTGCCGCCGAGCAACCTGAACCGGGACGACACCGGCAGCCCGAAGACCGCCTTCTTCGGCGGCGTGCGTCGCGCGCGAGTCTCGAGCCAGGCCTGGAAGCGGGCGACCAGGACCGCGTTCCAGGACGTGCTGGACCTCTCGCTCCTCGGGGTGCGCACCCGGCGGGTGGTGGAGCTGGTGGCCGAGGAGATCCGCCGGCAGAACCGCGACGTCGGGGAGGAGGACGCGATCACCGCGGCGGAGGGTGTGCTCGGCAAGGCTGGGATCAAGCTCAAGCCGGCGCGGAAGAAGGAGGCGCCGCAGGAGTCGGGCTACCTGTTGTTCCTGTCCCGGCGGCAGGTGCAGAACCTGGCCGCGGCGGCGCTGGTCGCGCACGACGGTGGGCAGTACCCCGTCAACGTCAAGCAGCTCGCCGACACCGAGCACTCCGTGGACCTCGCCCTGTTCGGGCGGATGGTCGCCGATACGCGCGACCTCGACGTCGATGCCGCGGTTCAGGTCGCCCACGCGATCAGCGTGCACGCGGTGGAGGAGCAGTTCGATTACTTCACGGCCGTCGATGATCACAAGGCCGCGGACGAGGAGGAGGACGCCGGCGCCGCGATGATCGGCACGGTGGAGTTCAACTCGTCTACGCTCTACCGCTACGCCACCATCGACGTCGTCCGGCTGGCCGAGAACCTGGGCGATTCGGCCGCTGTCCGCGCCGCCGTCGAGGCGTTCGTCGGGTGCTTCGTCACCAGTATGCCGACGGGCAAGCAGAACACCTTCGCCAACCGGACGTTGCCCGACGCCGTGCTCGTACAGGTTCGCGACGACCAGCCGGTGAATTACGTGGGCGCGTTCGAGGAGTCGATCGTCAGCCCCAGTGGGCGCGTTTCCCGCGCGGTGGACCGGTTGGCCGAGCACGCCCGAGACCTGGACCAGGCCTACGGACTTCAGGCGGTGGAGTCGTTCGCTGCCGGCCCGAAGGCGCGGCCCCTGGGGGAGGTGCGGCCTTGGGCCGACGTGGTCACCGCGGTGGGGGATGTCGTCGCGTCCAGGCTGCAGGCCACCACCGTGGCGGAGCCGGCTCCAGTGCCGGCATGACCGTCCTGTTGCTGACGCTATCGGCGCCGCTGCAGTCCTGGGGGTCGTCCAGTCGCTTCGTCCGGCGCGGGACGGAGTCCGCGCCGACCAAGAGCGGGATCGTGGGCCTGCTGGCTGCGGCTGAAGGCCGGAGACGGACCGATCCGGTCGAGGATCTGGCCGGGCTGCGCTTCGGCGTGCGCATCGACCAGCCCGGCCGGTTGGTGCGCGACTTCCAGACCGAGCAGCGCGCGGATGGCTCCTCGCTGCCGCTGAGCTACCGCTTCTACCTCGCCGACGCGGTGTTCCTCGCCGGCGTCGAGGGAGACGCCGGACTGTTGCAGGGGCTCGCCGATGCCCTGCGGCGGCCGGCGTTCCCGCTGTACCTGGGCCGGCGGTCTTGCCCGCCGGCGGGACCGCTGCTCCCCCAACTGCTCGATGGAGACATCGTCGAGGTGCTGCGGCAGCGACCGTGGGCGGCGTCGGATTGGTACCGCCGTACTCGGGAGGTACGTGGCCTGGCCGGGGTCCGGCTGGAGACATTGATCGACTGCGAACCGTCCGACGAGGGAGCCGTGACGGTCCACGATCACCCGGTGAGCTTCGATCCGGAGCTGCGGCGGTACGGCTGGCGCTCGGTGCGCTACGACCACGTGACGGTCCCTGGGCCCGCGTCTCGCGTGCTGGCCAATGGCCGGAGTGGCGGCGGGGGCGGTCCCGGAGCCGGCCAGGCCACAGGGCATGACCCGATGGCGGTGTTCACCTGATGACCAGTTACCTGAGCAGGGTGCAGCTGAATCCGCAGCGCAGGTCCGGGAGGGCGCTGCTGGGCTCCCCGCAGTCGATGCACGCCGCGGTGCTGGCGGCCTTCCCCGGTCGGCTCGCCGACCGCACCAGCCAACGGGTCCTCTGGCGGCTGGACCCGGCACCGGGGGCGATGCACCTGCTGGTCGTCTCGCCTGAGCTGCCCGACTTCACGCACGTCATCGAGCAGGCCGGGTGGCCGACCCTGACCAGCTGGGAGACACGCGAGTACAGCCCGTTCCTGGAGCGGTTGGCAGCGGGCCAGACGTGGGCATTCCGGCTGACGGCGAACCCGACGCGGTCACGCCCTCCGGCTGAGGAGCAGCGATCCCAGCGGTACGGGCACGTGACGGTCGCCCAGCAGCAGGAGTGGCTGGCGCGCCGCTGCGTCGCGGCAGGGTTCAAGGTCGTCGGGGTGCAGGGGCCGGATGGCCGAACAGATGCCCTGGATGGCGTGGTCGTGCGCGAGCGCGGGACGGCCCAATTCCGGCGCGGTGACGGGCGGGTGACACTGGCGACCGCGACGTTCGAAGGACAGCTCGTCGTCGTCGACCCCGACGCATTGCGGACCACGCTGACCGGTGGCCTCGGGCCGGCCAAGGCCTACGGCTGTGGCCTGCTCACCTTGGCCCCGGTTCCGGCGTGACCCGCAAGATCCCCGGTCCGCCCCCACCGTCGCTGCCTGAGCTGGTCCGGGCAGAGGACCGGCTGACGTTCGTGTACGTGGAGCGGTGCATCGTCCACCGCGACGCGAACGCGGTGACCGCCACCGACGAGCGGGGGACGGTGCACATCCCTGCTGCCGGGCTGGGAGCGCTGCTACTGGGGCCGGGGACCAACGTCAGCCACCAGGCCATGGTCCTGCTCAGCCAGAGCGGGGCGACCGCCGTGTGGGTGGGGGAGCGCGGCGTCCGTTGCTACGCGCACGGCCGTTCGTTGGCGCGGTCATCCCGGTTGTTGGAGGCTCAGGCTGGACTGGTAACCAACAGGCGGTCGCGGCTCGCCGTTGCTCGGCAGATGTACGCCATGCGGTTCCCAGGGGAGGACATTGAGGGGCTGACGATGCAGCAGTTGCGCGGGCGGGAGGGAGCCCGAGTCCGCCGGCTGTACCGGGAGCACTCCGTCCGCACCGGTGTCGAATGGAAGCGCCGAGACTACGACGTCGAGGACTTCGCTTCGGGCGACCGGGTCAACCAAGCGCTGTCCGCGGCCAACACGTCGCTGTACGGTGTCGTCCACGCGGTCATCGTGGCGCTGGGGTGTTCACCGGGGCTCGGTTTCGTGCACACGGGGCACGAACTGTCGTTTGTCTACGACATCGCTGACCTGTACAAGGCCGACATCACCGTTCCCGTCGCCTTCGAGGTGGCAGCCACGACCACGGAGGACATCCCCGCCGATGCCCGCCGGGCGGTGCGGGACCGACTCTACGACGGCAGGCTGCTGGAGAAGTGCGTGCATGACGTGCGTCGTTTGCTTTCAACGGATGACGACTCGCCAGCCGATGCGGTTCCTGAGGTCGACGTCGTCTACCTCTGGGACGAATCGAGCGACCCCGTGGCCGGGGGGTCCGGGTACGGCACCGATTTCTGATGGTCGTCCTAGTCCTGTCGGCATGCCCGGCCGGTCTGCGCGGACACCTCACGCGCTGGCTGCTAGAGATATCGGCCGGGGTGTTCGTCGGACACGTGTCGGCCCGGGTACGTGACCTGATGTGGCTCAACGTCTGCGAGATGACCTCAGGCGGCCGGGCGCTGATGGTATTCAGCGTGCCAGGGGAGCAGCGCATGAACTTTCGCGTGCACAACCATCACTGGACGCCCACTGATTTCGACGGGCTCACGCTCATGATGAGGCCGGAGAGCGGTGGGTCTCCCGCGCTGGCGGATGAATTGCCCACGCCAGGGTGGAGCGCAGCAAGTAAGCGCCGTAAGTTGGGACGCCGACCTGTCCGGTAACGTCGCCGAGCAAGTCGAACGCAGAACGGTCACGCCGTAACCAGACGCGCAGGTCAGCAAGTGTGCTCCCCGCGCCCGCGGGGGTGAGCCCGCGATGTAGTTGGTGACCACCATGAAGCCGACGTGCTCCCCGCGCCCGCGGGGGTGAGCCACGCGGCGGTCGCGGCCGCCGGCCAATGGGTCGAGTGCTCCCCGCGCCCGCGGGGGTGAGCCGAACTCCTGCGGACGCACCGACTCGGCCGGAACGTGCTCCCCGCGCCCGCGGGGGTGAGCCCAAGTTCGCGATCCCCGTCGCGGACTACGCCGTGTGCTCCCCGCGCCCGCGGGGGTGAGCCGGTTCAGATCCGCACCCCGGGCCGGTACTCGGTGTGCTCCCCGCGCCCGCGGGGGTGAGCCGCTCGGGTTCCTGTGGTGGCACGTGACCGCAGTGTGCTCCCCGCGCCCGCGGGGGTGAGCCCCAGGGCACCTACATCGTGCAGTCGACGGCGGTGGTGCTCCCCGCGCCCGCGGGGGTGAGCCGAAGTCGACCATGTGCGCGCCTTCGGCGAGCAGGTGCTCCCCGCGCCCGCGGGGGTGAGCCCCGCACGCAGGTCTCGACGTGCCCGGCGAGTTCGTGCTCCCCGCGCCCGCGGGGGTGAGCCACCGACCTGCTTGTCCTTCAGTGCCGCGTCGGCCGTGCTCCCCGCGCCCGCGGGGGGTGAGCCGGGGCACAACGACGCCCTCATCAGGAAGATGCTGTGCTCCCCGCGCCCGCGGGGGTGAGCCGGTGATGACCGCGACGTGGAGCTGTTCGGGGTCGTGCTCCCCGCGCCCGCAGGGGTGAGCCGTAGTCGACGAAGGTGGAGGACAGGTAGGTGCCGTGCTCCCCGCGCCCGCGGGGGTGAGCCCGGCGGCGTGTCCGTCTACTCGATCCACGCGCTGGTGCTCCCCGCGCCCGCGGGGGTGAGCCGCTCGAGGACCTCCTGCAGAGTGGGATCGGCCTGTGCTCCCCGCGCCCGCGGGGTGAGCCCGTGACACTCACCTACGACCCGGTAGCACATGCGTGCTCCCCGCGCCCGCGGGGGTGAGCCCGCCGAGACGTACATCGACGCCTCCATGTGGATGTGCTCCCCGCGCCCGCGGGGGTGAGCCCATGAGCGTGGACGTCGCCGCGGGCAAGGCGATGTGCTCCCCGCGCCCGCGGGGGTGAGCCGTACCGCAAGCACGTCGACGAGGTGGCCCGGGCGTGCTCCCCGTGCCCGCGGGGGTGAGCCCAACGGGCTCGGTGAGCCGATAACCGACGCAGCGTGCTCCCCGCGCCCGCGGGGGTGAGCCCAGGACGGGCGCGATCAGCGAGACGCCACCGACGTGCTCCCCGCGCCCGCGGGGGTGAGCCCGCCCCGGCTGCCCGGGCCGGCGGGAACAGCTCGTGCTCCCCGCGCCCGCGGGGGTGAGCCCGAGCCTGGGGTGCTGTACTGGGCGCCGCTGGGGTGCTCCCCGCGCCCGCGGGGGTGAGCCCGCGACCTACTCACCCGCCACCTCACGTGGGTCGTGCTCCCCGCGCCCAGGGGTGAGCCGCCGAGCAGGACGGCGTACCGCAGACCCGGCGGTGCTCCCCGCGCCCAGGGGTGAGCCGTCGTCCCTCGCCGACGCACTCAAGTTGGACTGGTGCTCCCCGGGCGGCTGCCCTCAACACCGAGCGAGCGCAGTCGGCGCAATACGGTCTCAGAGCCGTCCTGGGCGTGGCGGCGGCGAGTTTCGGCAGTTTCGCGACCGGTCCTTCGCGCGCGCGAGCCCCGCTGAACCAGGGATTGCAGATCCCATGATGGCGATCTGACCGCCGGGGATGTGCCGTGCGGGCACAAAGTGGGCACACTCCTCCACGGCCACGACAAGGGCCCGCCGGGGCCGACGATTGCCGGGCGGAACCCGTGGAAGCGACACAGCAAGCGCCCACCCCGCGCCCACGCGTGCCGGTCATGGTGGTGCCACTTGATACGCGATCAGGCGCCGGGCGGCTCGGCTCCAGGCTCCTCGGTAGTCACTTGGCCCTGAACAATTCTCCGTTCAGGCAGGTAGAGCAAAAGCGGTCGCGGTTCGGCGCGGCGCCGCCTGGGGTCCAGTCGTCGGCAGGACAGAGTGAGGTTTTCTCACCAGCTTTGACGGCTTGATTGGCGTCGTCGCTGGTCACGGCCGAGGTTCAGGAAGAGAGCGCGGGCTCTCGGGGTGAAGATCGACTCGCCAAAGACCGATCTCCTCTTCCCCGGGAGCCCGCTGTGTCTGATCGTGCCAGGCTGGATGTGTCCGCACCGGTCTTGAAGGCGGTGACCGGCTGGCTCGCCCGTCGCCGGCGCCGACCGGGAACCCGACCCGAACAGCGGGCCGGCAGCGTGCACACCCAGGCCGTGCTCGTCCTGCGCTGGCTGCGTCACCGACTGGAGCTGCGACTGCTGGCCCGAGACGCCGGAGTGAGCATCGCGACCGCCTACCGCTACCTGCACGAGGGCCTGGACGTGATCGCCGCCCACGCACCCGACCTGCATGACGTGCTCGGCCAAGCGCACGACGCCGACCTGACCTTCCTGGGACTGGACGGCACCTTGGTCCCCACCGACCGGGTCGCGGCGCGCGCCGAGGCCGGGCACAACCTGTGGTACTCCGGCAAGCACCACGTTTTCGGCGGCAACGTCCAGGTCCTCTGCGCCCCCACCGGTTTCCCGCTGTGGGTCTCCGACGTCCGTCCCGGCTGCACGCATGACCTGACCGCCGCCCGGGAGATGGTCCTTCCGGCGGTCTATCCGCACGCCGCCCGCGGGCTGCCGACGCTGGCCGACAAGGGCTACGACGGTGCCGGCGCCGGCGTGCTGACGCCGACCAAGGGACGGGGTCTGCATCCGGACAACGCCACGCGCAACGAGCTCATCAGCTGCCTACGGGCTCCAGGCGAACGGGGTATCGCACTGCTGAAGACCCGATGGAAGGCCCTGAACCGAATCCGGCTGTGCCCGCAACGAATCGGCGCCATAACAGCGGCGGCACTCGTCCTCACCACCGCCGAACGACCAATCCGGTGAGAAAACCTCAATGAGACGAACCGGGCCAGTGCAGCGGCGGCCTTCGCCTTGTCGACCTCGGGGTCCTCGACGGCGGCGTTCGCCAGCCGCCAGTCGGTCTTGTAGGTCATGTAGTTCTTCAGGACGTCGAGGATGAACCCCTCCTCGATCGCCTGCCGCATGGAGTACAGGTGGAACGGCCGCAGTTCCGACCCGGCCGGCGTCTCCACCCGGGTGCCGAACAGCTCCAGCGTCTTGGCCTTCGGCGTTGGTAAGCATTCAGCCCGGCGGTTCCCTCCTTGTTACTACTTGATCGTGAAGGACTCTGCGGGTGACGGCGTGTCCGCCACGGGTTGATCCGCTGTCGGCGTTTGGCTGGTGCGGTGCCCGCACCGG
>JALYNA010000033.1 GCA_030773455.1 Actinomycetota bacterium | reverse complement strand
GCCGCCACCAGGACAGCCTAGTGAGGGCCACGGGTCAGGCACGGCACTGCACAGCCAGATCACCGTCGCGGCGGGTCTCCCTGCGAGCAGGAAGGGTGAACCGGTTGGCGACTCGGACGGCGCTGAGGCTGCTGACGTCTACGCGCGGCAGACTCGGCGGCGCTCACCGACCTGACCCCGCCACGACAGCGGGCACAACCTAACCTGACGTTACGGTCAGTTTGTCCACCTCCCCACCACGGAGCCTGTTGATGGTCACTTTGAACGCCGGCACGCTCAGGTCGATGTCGCCACAGGTCGGGATCCCGTCCTACGACCGTCGCCGGGTGCGCACCGGCATGGTGCACATCGGCGTCGGCGGGTTCCACCGGGCGCACCAGGCGATGTACGCCGACCGGCTGATGAATGACGGCCACGCCCTCGACTGGGGCATCTGCGGGGTCGGCGTCCTCCCGGCGGACCGCCGCATGCAGCAGGCCCTGACCGCTCAGGACGGCATGTACACCCTCGTGGTCAAGCACCCGGACGGATCGCTCGAAGCCCGGGTCGTCGGCTCGATCGTCCAGTACCTCCTGGTTCCCGACGACCCGGAGGCCGTGGTCGAGAAGTTGGCGCACGCCGCCACGCGGATCGTGTCCCTGACGATCACCGAGCACGGCTACAACACCGACCCGGTGACCGGAGTCTTCGACGAGAGCACGCTCGACGTCCGGGGGGACCTGCTTCCCGACGCGGTCCTCCGCACCACCTTCGGTCTGGTCACCGAGGCGCTGGCGCGCCGGCGCGACCGCGGGCTGGCGCCGTTCACCGTCCTCTCTTGCGACAACCTGCAGGGCAACGGCGACGTCGCCCGGCGGGCCTTCACCGCCTTCGCGATGCTTCGCGACCCGGCCCTCGGAGCCTGGGTGGAACGGGAGGTGAGCTTCCCGAACAGCATGGTCGATCGGATCACCCCGCTGACCACGCCCGCCGACGTGGCGATGGTGCGCGACCTGTTCGGGGTGGACGACGCGTGGCCGGTGGTGTGCGAGCCCTTCGCCCAGTGGGTCGTCGAGGACCGCTTCCCCGCCGGCCGCCCGCGGTGGGAGGACGCCGGGGTGCAGTTGGTCGAGGACGTCACCCCCTACGAGGTGATGAAGCTGCGGCTGCTCAACGGCAGTCACCAAGCGCTGGCCTACTTCGCGCACCTGGCGGGCCACCGCTTCGTGCACGAGGCCTGCCGGGATTCGCTGTGGTTCCGGTTCCTGCAGGACTACATGGACCGCGAGGTCGGGCCCACTCTCCCACCGGTGCCCGGCGTGGACCTCGGGGACTACAAGCGCACCCTTCTCCAGCGCTTCAGCAGTGCCGTGGTGGCCGACACCGTGGCTCGGCTGTGCACCCCGACCCCCGCACCGATCGCCAAGTACGTCCTGCCGGTGGTCCGCACCGGCCTGGCCGCCGGAGGGGAGGTGCACCGGGCTGCGGCCGTCGTCGCGAGCTGGGCCCTGTTCGCCGAGGGCCCTGACGACCACGTCAAGCCCCTCCCCCTCCTGGAGCGTCAGGGCGAGTGCGTCCGGGCCAACGCCGGCCGACTCGGCGAGGACCCGGTCGCCTTCATCGCTGACCGCGGCATCTTCGACGACCTCGTGCACGACCAGCGCTTCGTGGCCCCCTATCGATGGGCTGTGACCGTTCTCCGTGAACAAGGTGCTCGCGCCACCCTCGCAGCTCTAGTGGGCGGGCCGGGCGACAGGCACTGAGGAGCCGGCGCGATCAACCACGAATGCGCTGTCCAGCACTGGTGAACTGCCAGGCGAACGCATCGGCGTTCACCACGTCGCCCTCCACGAGCACCGGATGGGCGAGGGGTCGCCGGCTGCCCTCCGGGGTGGGAACTGTTGTCGCACGGGCGGCCGCATCCCTTAAAGGCCAGCCCTCCGGTGACAGGGCTATCGGGGCTGAGACTGCGCCTGCTTCCGTTCTGCCACCCACCGGTTCACGTCGTCACGCCGGTACACGACCTGGCGGCCGAGGCGGAAGCCGTCCGGCCCGACACCCAGGTGCCTCCAGTAGCGCAGCGTTGCTACCGGGGTGCGAAGAACGGCGGCTGCCTCCTCCAGGGTCAGCAGCTCGGCCGCCGCGGTCCGGTCGTCATCGTTGGTCACGTCCAGGTACCTCCGCACGGTTGGAGACAGCATCAACGGGGCGCCGGTGAGCCCGCCGCATATAAAGGCGTGGCCCGCGCGGCTGGGTTGCACCCGCCCCGATCAGCAGGCTGCTGGCGCCTCTCCAGTTCCTCTCCGGTTCCTGCCTTGACCTCCTTGGTGCCGTCGGCGCCCAACCTGAGCCGCCGACGCTTCTACAGCCGTGGTGCCTAGGCGGACGCCAGCCGCCCGGCCAGGCATCCGCACGACCTGGAGGACCACTAGCGGTGATGCTGGGCCACGAGTCGAACAGGCAGCTTTCATCGCCCCAACCCGCTGTGAGAGCGGGCCCACAGAAGGTTCCCAACATCTGGATGATGCTGGAGGAGCACCCGCCCATCACGCGCCGGTCGGCCTTGAAGCGGCGCTGGCGTGGACCGGCGTTTCCGTCAGCAGGCAGACCGCCTGGGCAGCACAACGATCTTGGTCCGCAGCGAGCCCGCAGGAGTCCGCACAAAGTCCGCAGATTGCCCAATCGCGAACATCGTCGGCAAGCAGCACTCAACCGCAAACCAGCAGGTCAACGCCAGGTTTCATCGATCACCGTGGGCAGTCGAACGCTGGAGATCAGTACGACAACTACCGCTGACCCCGGGGCCGCCCGGCACCGGGTCCCGGCGGCCCCCGCGCTCAAGTCCCCGCCGGCTCCTGCGGACACCACACGGAAGGGCACCCGCGACGAGGGACAGCGATGACGGATCAGGGGCACAGCCGTGCCGGTCGGTTCGGCCGTGGGTGGCTGGTCCCGCTGGTGTGCGTGCTCGCCCTCCTGGGGGGTGCCGGCCACGTTGCCGATGGCGTCGGCCGCCTTCTCCGGCTCGACGTCGAACGGCGGCAACTCCCTGACGACGGCCCAGGTCGATCCGCCCTCGGGTCTGGCCGTGTCCCAGACCTGCGCGGGGGGCTCCACGATCACGTTCCGGGCGGCGACGTCCGCGATCGGCACGGACTCCCTCGTCCTGACCACCCCGGCGGGAACGCAGGCCGGTGACGTGCTCGTGGCCCAGGTGGTCAACCGCTACAGCCCGAACTCGCTCGTCCCGCCGAGCGGCTGGACGCTCGTGCGTCGCGACACCAGCAGGCTGACGGTGAGCTCGGCGGTGTTCTGGAGGCTCGCCACGTCCGCCGAGCCGGCGAATGCGACGTTCACCGTCTCCGGCTCCCCCGGCGTGCAGATGGCCGGGGGCATCACGGCCTACAGCGGCGTGCACACGAGCGACCCGGTGCACACCTCCGGGGCGATCACCGACAACTCGCCGACGGTGACCGCGCTCTCGGTGACGACGACCGTGGCGAACACGAGGCTCGTCTTCGCCCTGGCGAAGCGGCAGGAGGTGGTCCCCGCACCGTCCGGGACCACGTCGCGCTGGGCGCTGATGTCCGGGACCGGGACCGCCAACGCCGGGGCCACCGTCGCCGACCAGCCGTTCGCTGGTCCCGGCTCGACCGGGGCACGGAACACCACGGCGTCCATGTCCACCCAGTGGGTCGCCCAGACCGTCGCCCTGCGCCCGATCCCCGGTGACCCGTCGGCCGCGCTGACCTGGACCGCCAGCCCGAGCTCCTGGGCCACGGGGTACACCCTCCAGCGGGTCGTCGGCGGCTCGGTGCAGTCGACGGTGACGCCGATCGCGACGATGTCCACGACCGACGGGCCCCTGGTCAACGGGACCACCTACACCTTCCGGCTCTCGGCCTACCGGGGCAGCTGGACCTCCCCGGCGGGGACCGTCGCGCTCACGCCGTCCTGCTGAGGACCGCCGCGAGCTCAGTGCTGGCCGAGCTCCCGGGCCATCTGCTCGAGCCGGGCGATCCGCTCGGGCATCGGCGGGTGGGTGGCGAACATCGAGGCCAGGCCCTGCCCGCGGAACGGGTTGGCGATCATCAGATGGCTCTGGGTCACCAGCCGGTCCTCCTGCGGCAGCGGCCGCGCGGCTGCGCCGGAGGTGATCTTCCGCAGCGCCGAGGCGAGCGCGAGCGGGTCCTGCGACAGCGCCGCACCGGAGGCGTCGGCCTGGTACTCGCGGCTGCGGCTGACCGCCATCTGCACCATGCCCGCGGCCAGCGGGCCGAGGAACACCAGCAGCAGGCTGCCGAGCGCGTTGCCGCCGCCGCGGTCGTCCTCGGACCGGGCGCCGAACAGCGAGGCGAACATCGCCATGTGCGCCAGGTAGGTGATCACGGTGGCCATGGCGCCGGCCACGGAGCTGATGAGGATGTCGCGGTTGTAGACGTGCGACAGCTCGTGTGCGAGCACGCCGCGCAACTCGCGGCGGTCCAGCAGCTCGAGGATGCCCTGGGTGACGCAGACGGCCGCGTTGCGGGGGTTGCGGCCGGTGGCGAAGGCGTTGGGCTGGTCGGTGGGACTGACGTAGAGACGCGGCATCGGCTGGCGGGCCTCGGTGGCCAGGTCCCGGACCATCGCGTAGAGCTGCGGTGCCTGCGTCTCGGTCACCGGGAAGGCCCGCATCGCCCGCAGGGCCAGCTTGTCGCTGTTGAGGTACGCGTAGCCGTTGACCGCGAGGGCGACGACGAGGGCGACGAGCAGGCCGCTCCGGCCACCGACGAATGCACCGGCGGCGAGGATGAGCCCGCCCATGAGCCCCAGCAGCACCGCGGTCTTCAGTCCGTTGCTCCAGCGCTGCACGTCCCGACCAACGCGGTGCCCGGGGGTGCCGTTCCCCGCCCGTCCTCCGGCCGGCTGCGACCGCGCTCACGGAATGGGGCCGCACCCGGCCGGGTTGCTCCTCCCAGGTGCCGGGGTCCCCGGCCGTCCCGACTGTCACCCGCGTCACAGGTCCGCGGGGTGTGACACCCACGTAACCTCGGCCGGTGGAGGTGCACCACTGATGACCACGACAGACCCGTCCGTCGCCGTCAGCACGGCGGGGAGCACGACGCCCTTCGTCAAGAGCGTCGTCGAGCTCGACCGCGTCGTCATCCGGCTCGCCGGTGACTCCGGCGACGGCATGCAGCTCACCGGCAACCGGTTCACCAGCGAGACGGCGTCCTTCGGCAACGACCTCTCGACCCTGCCGAACTTCCCCGCCGAGATCCGCGCCCCCACGGGGACCCTGCCGGGCGTCAGCTCCTTCCAGCTGCACTTCGCCGACCACGACATCATGACCCCGGGCGACGCCCCGGACGTGCTGGTCGCCATGAACCCGGCCGCGCTCAAGGCCAACCTCTCCGACCTCCCGGGCGGCGGGCTGCTGATCGTCGACGCCGACGAGTTCACGCCGCGCAACCTGGCCAAGGTCGGCTATGCCACCAACCCGCTCGAGGACGACTCGCTGGACGGGTGGCAGGTGGTGAGCGTTCCGCTGACCAGCATGACCCTCGAGGCGCTCGCCGACTCCGGCCTCGGCAAGAAGGAGGCCGAGCGCTCGAAGAACATGTTCACCCTCGGGCTGCTGAGCTGGATGTACCACCGGCCCACCGAGGGGACGGTCCGCTTCCTCGAGCGGCAGTTCCGCCGCAAGCCCGAGATAGCCGCGGCCAACATCGCCGCGTTCCGGGCCGGCTACAACTACGGGGAGACGACGGAGGCCTTCGCGGTCTCCTACGAGATCAAGCCCGCGCCGATGGCGCCGGGGCGGTACCGCAACATCTCCGGCAACCAGGCGCTGGCCCTGGGCATCGTCGCCGCCGGGCAGCGGTCCGGGCTGCCGGTGTTCCTCGGCGCCTACCCGATCACGCCGGCGTCGGACATCCTCCACGAGCTGTCCCGGCACAAGTCCTTCGGCGTCCGCACCTTCCAGGCCGAGGACGAGATCGCCGGCATCGCCTCGGCGATCGGCGCCTCCTTCGGTGGCGCGCTCGGCGTCACGACGACGTCCGGGCCGGGTGTCTCGCTGAAGTCCGAGGCACTGGGCCTGGCGGTCATGACCGAGCTGCCGCTGCTCGTCGTGGATGTGCAGCGTGGTGGCCCCTCCACCGGCCTGCCGACCAAGACCGAGCAGTCGGACCTGTTGCAGGTGATGTTCGGCCGCAACGGCGAGGCGCCCCTGCCGGTGGTCGCGCCCCGCTCGCCCGCGGACTGCTTCGACGCCGCGATCGAGGCCGCGCGGATCGCGCTGACCTACCGCACCCCGGTCATGCTGCTCTCCGACGGCTACCTGGCCAACGGGGCCGAGCCGTGGCAGATCCCGGACACCGACGAGCTGCCGGACCTGTCGGTGGAGTTCGCCACCGAGCCCAACGGCACCGCCCCCGACGGGACGCCGGAGTTCTTCCCCTACCTGCGCGACCCGGAGACCCTCGCCCGCCCGTGGGCCATCCCGGGCACGTCCGGGATGCAGCACCGCATCGGCGGACTGGAGAAGGCCGACAAGACCGGCAACATCTCCTACGACCCGGCCAACCACGACCTCATGACCCGGCTGCGGCAGGCCAAGGTCGACGGCATCGCGGCGAGCATCCCGCCCACCGACGTCGACGACCCGGACGGCGACGCCCGCGTCGCCGTGATCGGCTGGGGCTCGACCTACGGGCCCATCGGCGCCGCCTGCCGGCAGATCCGGCGCTCGGGACGGTCGGTCGCGCAGCTCCACCTGCGCCACCTCAACCCGTTCCCGGCCGACCTCGGCGAGGTGCTGCGCCGCTACGACCGGGTCATCTGCCCGGAGATGAACCTCGGGCAGCTGTCCCTCCTGCTGCGCGCCAAGTACCTCGTCGACGTCGAGAGCCACACGCAGGTGCGCGGGCTGCCCTTCCGGGCCGCCGAGCTCGCCGCGGTCGTGCAGGACGTCATCGACTCCACCACCGGAGGCACCCAGTGACCACCATCGACCTCGGCATGCCCGCCGAGGGTCCCATCGCCGACGCCATCGCCCGCTCCCTGCAGACCCAGGGCGAGAAGCAGACCCAGCTCAAGGCCAAGGACCTCAAGACCGACCAGGAGGTGCGCTGGTGCCCCGGGTGCGGTGACTACGTCATCCTCAACGCGGTCCAGAGCTTCCTGCCCAGCCTCGGCATCGCGCGCGAGGACATGGTCATCGTCTCCGGCATCGGCTGCTCCTCGCGCTTCCCGTACTACATGAACACCTACGGGATGCACTCGATCCACGGCCGCGCGCCGGCGATCGCGACCGGCCTGGCCGCGTCCCGCCCGGACCTGTCGGTGTGGGTCGTCACCGGGGACGGCGACGCGCTGTCCATCGGCGGTAACCACCTCATCCACACGCTGCGGCGCAACGTGAACCTGAAGATCCTGCTGTTCAACAACCGGATCTACGGGCTCACCAAGGGCCAGTACTCGCCCACCAGCGAGGTCGGCAAGGTCACCAAGTCCACCCCGATGGGCTCCCTGGACCACCCGTTCAACCCGGTGTCGCTGGCCCTGGGCGCGGACGCCACCTTCGTCGGCCGGGCCATGGACTCCGACCGCAAGGGCCTCACCGAGGTGCTGCGGCAGGCCGCCGAGCACCAGGGCACCGCTCTGGTCGAGATCTACCAGAACTGCAACATCTTCAACGACGGTGCGTTCGACCTGCTCAAGGACCCGGCCACCGGCGTGCAGTGGTCGATCCCGCTGGTGCACGGCGAGCCGCTGGTGTTCGGTCCGAACGGCGCCTCGTGCGTGGTCCGTGACGAGTTCGGCGGGCTGCGGATCGCCGAGACCAACCAGGTGGACGCCGGCGACATCGTCGTGCACGACGCCACCCGCGAGGACCCGTCGTACGCCTTCGCACTGTCGCGGCTGTCCAGCCAGGACCTCCGCTACACGCCGATGGGCGTCTTCCGGTCGGTGCGGAAGCCGACGTACGACCGGATGATGGCCGACCAGGTGGAGGAGGCCCGCACCTCCACCCCGGCCGACCTGGGCGCGCTGCTCAGCGGCGGGGACACCTGGACCGTCAGCGCCTGATCCCTGCAGGACGCGGAGGGCCCCGTCTCCACGGAGACGGGGCCCTCTGCGCTCATCGACCGATCGCCTCCCGCAACACACCGGTCAACACCTGCAGCCCCCGCGTCAGGTCGGTGCGCGTGGGCGCCGCGAAGCCCACCACGAGTCCGGCCGTGGGCCGGCGCAGCCCGGGATCGGCCCAGTGCCGCCCGAGCCCGTCCAGCGCGACGTCCCGCCGGGCCGCGGCGGCGACGACCGCCTGCTCGGTGCCCGGATCGGGCAGCGGCACCAGGACGTGGG
>JALYNA010000032.1 GCA_030773455.1 Actinomycetota bacterium | reverse complement strand
GCTCGGCGAGCGCGGCCAGGGCAAGACGCGGCTGCTGCGCTCGCTGGTGGGGCTGCTCGACGAGTGGACGCCGGTGATCGAGGGCAGCGAGCTCAACGAGCACCCGCTGCAGCCGGTCAGCGTGTGGGCGCACCGGCAGATCGCCGAGCACGGTGATGCCACCCCGGTCGGCTGGCTGCACCGCAGCGAGCGATTCGGCGAGAAACTGGCCACCCCCGACACCAGCGTCGGTGACCTCATCGGTGACGTCGACCCGATCAAGGTCGCCGAGGGCCGCACGCTGGGCGACCCCGAGACGGTGCACTACGGCCTGGTGCCGCGCACCAACCGCGGCATCTTCAGCGTCAACGAGCTGCCCGACCTCGCCGAGCGCATCCAGGTGGCGCTGCTCAACGTGCTCGAGGAGCGCGACATCCAGATCCGCGGCTACCGGGTGCGGCTGCCCCTGGACCTGCTGCTCGTTGCCAGCGCCAACCCCGAGGACTACACCAACCGCGGCCGGATCATCACCCCGCTCAAGGACCGCTTCGGCGCCGAGGTGCGCACCCACTACCCGATCGAGCTGGCCGACGAGGTGCGACTGCTGCACCAGGAGGCCGACACCTCCTGGCTGGGCGACGGGCAGCTGGAGCGCCCGCTGGTCCCCGAGCACCTGGTGGAGATCGTCGCCCGCTTCACCCGGCTGGTCCGCGACTCCAACCACGTCGACCAGCGCTCCGGCGTCAGTGCCCGCTTCGCCATCGCCGGGCTGGAGACGGTGGCCGCCTCCGCCGTCCGCCGGGCCGCCGTTGCCGGGGAGACCCGGCCGGTCGCCCGCGTCGTCGACCTGCCCAGCATCGTCCCGGCCAGCCGGGGCAAGGTCGAGTTCGCCGACTCCGGCTCCGACCCGGACGACGAGCGCGAGACGGAGGTGCTCGAGCACCTGCTGCGCCAGGCGACCGCGCAGACCTTCCGGGCCCGCTGCGCCGGTCTGGACCTGACCGGCCTGCAGGAGCACTTCACCGGCGGGGAGACCGTCGAGTCCGGCGAGCTGGTGCCGGCCGCCGCACTGCTCGGCCAGCTGGGCACCATCCCCCGGCTCGCCGAGCTGCTGGGCCGCCTGGGCGTGCCGGAGGGCGAGCAGTCGGCCGAGCAGGCCGCCGCCGCGGTGGAGTTCGCCCTCGAGGGGCTCTACCTGACCCGCCGGCTGGCCAAGGACACCGACGGCCCGCGCACGGTCTACGGGGCCTGACCGATGGTGAGTCGGCCGGGCCGCGGCCACCGGTACGGGCGCTGGCGGGGCGGGCCCGACCCGCTGGCCCCGCCGTACGACCTGGGCACCGCGGTCGACGAGATCGGCGACTCGGTGCTGGGCGGCAGCGGGGTCCGGGAGGCCCTGCGCGAGCTGCTGCGCCGCGGCATGGACGGCCGGCGCGGGCTCGACGAGCTGCGCCGGTCGGTCCGCGAGCGGCTGCGGCAGGCGCGGAACGCCGGCCGGATGGACGGCACCCTGCAGCAGGTCCGGGAGCTGCTCGACCGCGCGGTCGAGTCCGAGCGGCGCGAGCTGTTCCCCGACCCGGACGACATGGCGCGGCTCAAGGAAGCCGAGCTCGACGCGCTGCCCGAGGACACCGCGGGCGCCGTCCGGGCGCTCAAGGAGTACGACTGGCGCTCCGCGGAGGCGCGCCAGTCGTACGAGCAGATCCAGGACCTGCTGCGCCGCGAGGTGCTCGACAGCTCCTTCGCCTCGATGAAGCAGGCGCTGCAGAACGCCACCGAGGGCGACGTGCAGGCGGTCAGGGACATGGTCGCCGACCTCTCGCAGCTCATCGACGCGCACAACCGCGGCGAGGACACCGACGAGCGGTTCGCCGAGTTCATGGAGAAGCACGGGCAGTTCTTCCCCGACGACCCGCAGTCGGTGGAGGAGCTGATCGACCAACTCGCCCGCCGCGCGGCCGCCCAGGAGCGGATGATGGCCGGCCTCTCCCCCGAGCAGCGGGCCGAGCTGGCCGACCTGATGGCCCAGACGATGTCGGACATGGGCTTGGCCAGCGAGATGGCGCACCTGCAGGACGCCCTCCGCCAGGCCCGGCCGGACCTGCCGTGGGGTCAGCGCGGGCAGGTGCCCGACGGCGAGCAGTCCCTCGGCATGGGCGACGCCACCAGCGCCGTCGCCGAGCTGGCCGACCTGGAGGCACTGTCCAACCAGCTGTCCCAGGGCTACGCCGGGGCCTCGCTGGCCGACGTGGACGAGGAGCTGCTCGAGCGGGCGCTGGGGCGGCCCGCCGTCGACGACCTCGCCGCGCTGCGCCAGATGGAACGCGAGCTGGAGCGGCAGGGGTACCTCAACCGCGCCGACGGGAAGCTGGAGCTCTCCCCCAAGGCCGTGCGCCGGCTGGGCGCGACCGCGCTGCGCCGGGTGTTCGCCCAGCTCGACGCCACCGGCCGCGGCGAGCACGACGTCGCCGACGCCGGGGCCGCCGGCGAGCTGACCGGCAGCTCGCGGGAGTGGCAGTTCGGTGACGAGCAGCCGCTGGACGTCGTCCGGACGGTGCGCAACGCCGTCCTCCGCACCGCGCACGAGCCGCGCGCGGACGACCGGGCGGTGCGCATCGCCGTCGAGGACTTCGAGGTGGTGGAGACCGAACGGCGCACCGGTGCCGCGGTCGCGCTGCTGGTCGACCTGTCCTACTCGATGGCGCTGCGCGGCACGTGGGGCGCGGCGAAGTCGACCGCGATGGCGCTGCACTCCCTGGTGACCACCCGCTTCCCGCAGGACGCCATCCAGATCATCGGGTTCTCCTCCACCGCCCAGGTGCTGCGGCCGGAGACCCTCGCCGAGCTCAGCGTGGACACGCTGCAGGGCACCAACCTGCAGCACGGGCTGATCCTGGCCCGGCGCTTCCTCGGCCGGCACCGGGACGCCGAGCCGGTGGTGCTGGTGGTCACCGACGGCGAGCCGACCGCGCACCTGGAGGACGACGGGACGCCGTTCTTCTGCTGGCCGCCGATGCCCGAGACGATCGCCCGCACGGTCGCCGAGGTGGAGCGGGTGGCCCGCTCGGGGGCGACGATGAACGTCTTCGCCCTCGACCCCGAGCCGGGGCTGGTGCACTTCGTCCACGACATCACCCAGCGGGCCGGTGGGCGGGTGTTCACCCCCGACAGCGAGCGGCTGGGCGAGTACGTCGTCGCGGACTACCTACGCACGCGGCGAGGCCGCCGGGCCCGCTGAACAAGGACCCCACAAGAACCCCGTCCTCTCCACCCTTCGCAGGCTCAGGGCGGGCCCTGGACGGGGCTTAGCCCTCGCAAGCTCGGGGCGAGCCTCTGGATGGGGCCGAGGGGCCGGGGTGCGAGCCGCTCGAGCTGATCCCCGGGATCTCCCCGGCACGGAAGGCGTCCACGAACAGCCGGAAGTCGTCCTGGGTGCGGCGGGCGTAGTCGTGCGCGAAGCCGATCAGGTCGGCGACGAACTCCTCCTGCCGGTTCCCGACCAGCTCGGTGACCGCCTCCTCGGTCTGGAACGGCACCAGCGTGTGGTCGCTGTCGACGTCCCCCACGCAGTGCATCTTCGCCGTCGCCCGGCCGAGCTGGACCATTACCGGGGCGATCTCCTCCGGCTCGGTCAGGTCGTCCCAGTCCAGGTCCACCTCGTAGGGCGAGAGCTCCTGGACGACGAAGCCCACACCCTCGATCTCGGTGTGCCCAAGGAACTGTGAGACGTTGGCCTGCAGCGCGCGCTGGGAGACCGCCGTCCGGTGCCCCTCGTGCTCGAAGGAGCCCCGGATGTCCGCGTCCCGCACGACCCGGCTGGGCGCCGGCACGTTGCCCTGCTTCAGGGAGAGGACGACGTCGTTCTCCAGCGCCTGGTCGTAGCCCTCGAGCAGCACGTTGTAGGCCGGCAGCCCGGCGCTGCCGATGCCGAAGCCGCCGGTGGCCACCACGTCCTTGACGTCGTAGGCGACGTCGCGGCGGCGCCGCGGCGGGACGACCGTCTCGCGGTACCGGTCGAGGGCGGCCAGCACCCGCTCGCGCTCGGCGTCGTCCAGCCGGCGGGTGCGCGGGCCGTCGGCGAAGCGCCGCCGGTGGTCCTCCACGACGGTCATCCGGCCCAGCAACGCCGACCGGCTGCGGGCGGTGGTGCGCAGGATGACGTCGTGCACCGCTCCCTCGGTGTTCTCGCGGACCAGCGCGAAGGAGCGGTCGTCGTCCAGGCGGGTGAAGGCGCGGACCTGGTCGAGGTAGGCGGTGAGGTAGCCGCGCAGCAGGTCGGAGATGACCTCGTCGCCGAACGCCTTGCGCCAGGCAAGCAGGGCGAAGCTGGCCGCGAACCGGCGCAGGTCCCAGCTGACGTGCCCCACGTAGGCCTCGTCGAAGTCGTTGACGTCGAAGACGATCCGGCCGGTCCCGTCCATGTACGTGCCGAAGTTCTCCGCGTGCAGGTCGCCCTGGATCCATACGCGGCTGGTGCGCTCGTCGCACCACCGGTCCTCGGTCTGCGCCATGTCGGCGTAGAAGAGGCAGGCGGACCCCCGGTAGAAGGCGAACGGGTCGGCCGCCATCTTGCGGAACTTGGTGCGGAACGCGTCGGCGTCGGCGTTCATGAGCTCGGAGAAGGCGTCGACGAGCACGTCGACGATCTGCTGGGAGCGGTCACCGGGAGCGACCCGTGCGGGGGATTCAGCCACGGAGCGACCGTAGGGGGCGGTTAGCCTGCAGGGACAGGCGCGACCCACATCCGAGGGACGGGGCGGCGGTGACTCGAGCGACCACGGCGTGGCGGTTGGCCACGGGTGCCGCCTACGGGAGCGGCGGCCTGGGCCTCGCCGGGGCCGGGATGCTGGCCGTGCTGCGCCAGCAGGCGCGCTCCGCCCGGCGCCGGGTGGAGGCCAGCACACTGCAGGGCGACCCGCCCTCGGGTGAGGGGGTCTACGGGCGCGGCCGCGGCCGGCCGATCGTCCTTGCCGTGCTGGGTGACTCCAGCGCCGTCGGGCTGGGGGTGCAGCGGGCCGCCCAGACCCCCGGCGTGCTGCTCGCCGCGGCACTGGCCGAGCTGGCCGAGCGCCCCGTCCGGCTGGTGCGCCTGGCCGTCTCCGGCGCCCGGTCCGGGCACCTGGATGAGCAGGTGGACAAGGCCCTCCTTGAGCACCCCGCCGTCGCGGTGATCATGATCGGCGCCAACGACGTGACGAGCTGGACGCCGCCCGAGGTCGCCGTCGCGCACCTGCGCGACGCGGTCCAGCGGCTCACCGAGGCCGGCACGCAGGTCGTCGTCGGCACCTGTCCGGACCTCGGCACGGTGCGCCCCATCGGGCAGCCGCTGCGCTGGCTGGCCCGCCGGTGGAGCCGGCAGTTGGCCGCCGCGCAGACCATCGCGGTCGTCGAGGCCGGCGGGCGCACTGTCTCGCTGGGCTCGGTGCTCGGCCCGTCCTTCGCCGAGGACCACGACCTGTTCAGCGTCGACGAGTTTCACCCGAGCGCGGCCGGCTACGCCGCCGCGGCCGCCGTCCTGCTGCCGTCCATCGCCGACTCGCTCGGCGTCTGGCCGGCCGCGGCCGACCGGGGGTTGCGCAACCTGCGCCGCGACACCGTCCGCCCGGTGGCCCGGGCCGCCGTGCAGGCCGCCGGCCGGACCGGCACCGAGGTGCAGGCCACCGC
>JALYNA010000031.1 GCA_030773455.1 Actinomycetota bacterium | reverse complement strand
TGCGTAGCGGGTGGCTCGCCACGTGGGCCGAGAGCTCGGCGACCGCGCGCGGGACCTGCCCGAACCGGAGGAGCGCGCCGGCCTGCAGCTCGACGGCCACCAGGCGCAGCGCCTCCCACCGCTCGGTGGCGGCGCGGGCGAAGGGCGCGTCGGCGAACTCGCCCAGCGCCGGGCCCTGCCACAGTGCCAGCGCCTCCGTGACCAGGGGGAGGGCGCGGGCCGGATCCTCCCCGGTCGCCGCCGCGGCCCGGGTCACGAGGGCCTCGAACCGGTCCGCGTCCAGGGTCAGCTGGTCGCGGGCGAGCCGGTAGCCCGGTGCGGCGGTGACCAGGACCGACTCCCCGGCCCGCGGGGTGCGGTCCGGCTGCAGTGCCCGGCGCAGGTGGGCCACCTTGGTGTGCAGGGTGGGCAGGCCGTGGCCGGTGGCGCCCCGTCCCACAGCAGGTCGACGATGCGGTCGGCCGGCACGACGCGGCCGGCCTCGAGGAGCAGGACGGCGAGCAGCGCCCGCTCCATGCGCGCGCCCAGGGGGACGGGCTCACCGTCCCGGCGCACCTGGAGCGGCCCGAGGACCCGCACGTCCAGCACCAGAGCTCGCCGTTCCGTGTCGGTCCCGGCGGCCGGTCGCTCAGCCGGGTGCGGACGGGAGCTTGCCCGCGGCGGCCGCGTCGAGCAACCACCTGGTCGCCTTGCGTCCGTGGACGCCGGCCGCCGGGAGCTGCACCGGGTCCGCCCCGGCCAGCGCCTGGGGCACGGCCTCCGCCTTGCCCTCGCCCGCGACGACCATCCAGATCTCCTCGGCGGCGTTGATGGCCGGGAAGCCCAGGCTGATGCGGGTGGGCGGCGGCTTCGGGCAGTCGTGGACGGCGAACACCGGCCGCTCGTCGGTCGCCGCGGGGGAGTCCGGGAAGATCGACGCGGTGTGGCCCTCGGGGCCCATGCCGAGCAGCAGCACGTCGAAGCGGGGGAGCGGCTGGCCCTCCGGCGCCGCGGCGGCCAGCTCGCCGGTGTACCAGGCGGCGGCGTCCTCCGGTGTCGCGAAGTCGCCGTCCGACGGCGGCATGGCGTGGATCCGGTGATCCGGCGCGCCGACGCGGCCGAGCAGGGCCTGCCGGGCCTGCTTCTCGTTGCGCTCGTCGGAGTCCGCGGGCACGAACCGCTCGTCCCCCCACCAGACGTCCACGTGCTCCCAGTCGACCGTCTCCCGGATCGGCTCCTCGGCCAGGCCGGCGACGTGCTCCAGCACGGCGATGCCCACGCCGCCGCCGGTGAGCACCACCGAGGCGCACACGTGGACGGCCTGCGCCGCGGCCAGCCGGGCGACCAGCGCGGCGGCCACGGTGCGCGCCAGGGCATCGGCGTCCTGCTCCACCACGACGTCGGGGGTGGGCAGCTCGCCGGTGCCGCCGCTCACGACGCCGCTCATGAGGCCGCCTCGGCCGGGTCCAGCCACACGTGCTCGCGCACGGCGGAGCGGTGCGCCAGGTCCGGGACGCCGGTGGTGGCCTCCAGCGCCTCCGCGAACGGCTCGTCGGGGTCCAGCCGGCGCAGCTCCTCGCCCACCAGGTCGCCGAGCGTCCGGTCGGGCAGGGCCACGGTCGCCTCCGGCCGGTAGGGCTGGATGATCACCGCCCCCCCGCGGCGGTCGGCGTCCACCCGCACCACTTCGTCCTGGTCGAGCTCCAGCACCACGGCGGAGACGCCGCTCGGGCCGGGGCGCTGCTCGCCGGAGACCACCGGGATCTCGCAGCCGCACCGCGCGGTCAGCCAGCCGCCCAGCAGGAGGGCCGTGGCGTGTCCCGGGTCGCCCTCGACCCGGCCGCCCTGCACCCGGACCGAATCGCCGCGGCGCCCGGCCACCGAGTCCACGGTCGAGGTGAGCGTGGACCGCCACGGCGTGCTACGGGTCCAGGCCAGGTCGGTGTCACCTGGCGCGTAGTCCTCGGCGCGGGCGCGCAGCGCGGCCAGCTGGTCCCCGGCCAGCGAGCTGTCGGTGATCCGCCGGTCGGCGATCACCGCGAGCGCGTCGGTGGCCAGCTGCTCCGACGGCGTCTCGTGCCACCAGGTCACCACCGGCGCGTCGGCGGCCAGCAGCGGCAGCACGACCGACTCGGCGTGCAGCGCCAGCCGGCCGTACATACGCATGACCACGGCCTCGCCCGGGCCCAGCCGGCCACCGATGAGCACCTCGGCGTCCAGCCGTGGCGCGGGGGACTCGATCTGCCGGCGGACGACGATCAGCAGCCGGCAGGGATGCTGTGCGGCGGCGGCGGTGGCGGCCTCCTCGGCCTCGGCGACCCGGTTCTCGTCGGCCACGACCACGAGGGTCAGGGCGACGCCGGAGAGCACCGCGCCGCCGGTGCGCCGCTGCGCGGCCAGTTCCTTGACCACCGCGGAGCCGGTGGTGTCCCAGAGCGTGGTCACGGGATCTCCTCGTGTCGGGCGGACGGGGGAATCACGGACGCCGCCACCGGCGGCCCTCCGCGGCGAGCATCTCGTCGGCCGCGCGCGGCCCCCACTCGCCGGCCCGGTAGGGGTGCGGCCTCGTCCCGGCCCAGAACTCCTCCAGCGGGTCGATCACCGCCCAGGACGCCTCCACCTCGGCGTTGCGGGGAAAGAGAGTGGCGTCGCCGAGCAGGACGTCGAGCAGCAGCCGCTCGTAGGCCTCCGGGCTGGCCTCGGTGAACTGCTCGCCGTAGAGGAAGTCCATCGCGACGTCGCGGACCTCCATCACGCTGCCGGGCACCTTCGAGCCGAACTTGAGGGTCATCCCCTCGTCGGGCTGCACCCGGATGACCAGCTGGTTGTTGCCCAGCTCCTCGGTGTCGGTGTCGGCGAAGGGCAGGTGCGGCGCCCGCTTGAAGACCAGCGCGATCTCGGTGACCCGCCGCGGCAGCCGCTTGCCGGCGCGCAGGTAGAACGGCACGCCGGCCCAGCGGCGGGTCTCCACGCCCAGCCGGACGGCGGCGTAGGTCTCGGTGGTCGAGTTCGGGTCGACGCCCTCCTCCTGCCGGTATCCACTGGCCCGCTGGCCGGCCAGCCAGCCCTGCTCGTACTGGCCGCGGACGGCGAAGGCGGCGAGGTCCTCGGGCAGCGAGACCGCGCGCAGCACCTTGAGCTTCTCGGTGCGGATCTCCTCAGCGGAGAACTCGACCGGCTCCTCCATCGCAGTCAGCGCCAGCAGCTGCAGCAGGTGGTTCTGCAGCACGTCGCGGGCCGCGCCGGTCTGCTCGTAGAACTGCGCCCGCCCGCCGATCCCGACGTCCTCGGCCATGGTGATCTGCACCGAGTCGACGTGGTGGCCGTTCCA
>JALYNA010000030.1 GCA_030773455.1 Actinomycetota bacterium | reverse complement strand
CGTCGGGACTGCCCCCTCCTGGACGCGCGTTAGGGTCGACGTAGACCCAGCCCGGAACCGGGGACACCGCACCGCGGCGACGTCCCGGGCCGGCACCACGAGCCCCGCCCAGCGAGACCGACTGCCCGACAGTCCAACGGAGGTCACCGCACCCGTGAGCACCAACCCGAACTCGGCGAGCGCGCCGCTCATGCGGAGCGCCGCCGGGGGGATGAACCTCAACGACTCGGTCTACGAGCGCCTGCTGCGCGAGCGCATCATCTTCCTGGGCAGCCAGGTCGACGACGTCATCGCCAACCAGCTGGCCGCCCAGATGCTGCTGCTGTCGGCCGAGGACCCCAAGCAGGACATCCACCTCTACATCAACTCGCCCGGTGGCTCCGTCAGCGCCGGGATGGCCATCTACGACACGATGCAGTTCATCGACTGCGACGTCGCCACCTACGGCATGGGCCTGGCCGCCTCGATGGGCCAGTTCCTGCTGACCGCCGGCACCGCGGGCAAGCGCTACGCCCTGCCGCACGCGCGGATCATGATGCACCAGCCCTCGGCCGGCGTCGGTGGCACCGCGGCCGACATCGCCATCCAGGCCGACCTCTTCCGCCGTACCAAGCGCGAGCTCAACGAGCTCCAGTCGCAGCACACCGGCCAGCCCATCGAGCGGATCAACGAGGACTCCGACCGGGACCGCTGGTTCACGGCCCAGGAGGCCCTCGAGTACGGAATGGTCGACCACGTGGTCAGCCGCGCGACGATGACCGACAGCGCCAACCCGGTCACGGACAACTGACGGTTCGGAGGAGAACTGCCATGAGCTTCCAGATGCCCTCCAGCCGTTACATCCTGCCTTCCTTCGTGGAGCGCACGAGCTACGGCATGAAGGAGTCCAACCCCTACAACAAGCTCTTCGAGGAACGGATCATCTTCCTCGGTGTGCAGATCGACGACGCGTCGGCCAACGACGTGATGGCCCAGCTCATCACGCTGGAGTCCGCCGACCCGGACCGCGACATCACCATCTACATCAACTCCCCCGGTGGCTCCTTCACCTCGCTGATGGCCATCTACGACACGATGATGTTCGTCCGCCCCGACATCCAGACCGTCTGCATGGGCCAGGCCGCCTCGGCCGCCGCCGTCCTGCTCGCGGCCGGGACGCCGGGCAAGCGGCTCGCCCTCCCGTACTCGCGCGTGCTGATCCACCAGCCCTCGGGCGAGGCCGGCGGCCAGGTCTCGGACCTGGAGATCCACGCCGCGGAGATCGAGCGGGTCCGCGTCCAGATGGAGGAGATTCTTGCGCGGCACACCGGGCGGACGGCCGAGCAGGTCCGTGCCGACATCGACCGCGACAAGATCCTGACGGCCCAGGAGGCGAAGGCCTACGGGCTCGTCGACGAGGTCATCCAGAGCCGGAAGCTGAACGCGCTGCCGGTCTGATCCGTTCGAAGCGGTACGGGCCGAGTGCGCGCGTGTCGGGCGCTCGACCCGTACCGTCGGGGGACGCTAGACGCATGTGGTGCAGGCGCCGTGCCCGCCGGGCGAGTCATCTCCCGGAACCGTCGGCGTCGGCAGGTACGGTCGGCGAGCGTCCGATCCCGGCCCGTTGTGCCGGAGGAGAGCCTCGCCGAGAGTGGGGCCGGAGCACGGGACATGAGCACCAGTTCACAGGCAGGCACCTGACACACCAGGAGCCTGGTTCCCCCGAGGTGGAGGTCAGCAGGTGGCACGAATCGGTGAGAGCGGTGACCTTCTCAAATGCTCTTTCTGCGGGAAGAGCCAGAAGCAGGTCAAGAAGCTCATCGCTGGCCCTGGGGTCTACATCTGCGACGAGTGCATCGACCTCTGCAACGAGATCATCGAGGAAGAGCTCTCGGAGTCCTCGGACCTGAAGTTCGACGAGCTGCCGAAGCCCAAGGAGATCCACGACTTTCTCGAGCAGTACGTCATCGGCCAGGACAAGGCCAAGCGGGCGCTCTCGGTCGCGGTCTACAACCACTACAAGCGGGTGCAGGCCGGCGGCGGCAGCCGCGACGACTCGGTGGAGCTGGCCAAGTCCAACATCCTGCTGATGGGCCCGACCGGCTGCGGCAAGACCCACCTCGCGCAGACCCTGGCCCGGATGCTCAACGTCCCGTTCGCCATCGCCGACGCCACGGCGCTGACCGAGGCCGGCTACGTCGGTGAGGACGTCGAGAACATCCTGCTGAAGCTGATCCAGGCCGCCGACTACGACGTCAAGCGGGCCGAGACCGGCATCATCTACATCGACGAGGTCGACAAGATCGCCCGCAAGAGCGAGAACCCGTCGATCACCCGCGACGTCTCCGGCGAGGGCGTGCAGCAGGCGCTGCTGAAGATCCTCGAGGGGACGACGGCGTCGGTGCCCCCGCAGGGTGGCCGCAAGCACCCGCACCAGGAGTTCATCCAGATCGACACGACGAACGTGCTGTTCATCGTGGGCGGCGCCTTCGCCGGGCTGGAGAAGATCATCGAGCAGCGGGCCGGCAAGCAGGGCATCGGCTTCGGCTCGGAGATCCGCAGCAAGAAGGAGATCGACGAGGCCAACGCCTTCGCCGAGGTCATGCCCGAGGACCTGCTGAAGTTCGGGATGATCCCCGAGTTCATCGGTCGGCTGCCGGTCATCACCAGCGTGGAGAAACTGGACCGCGACGCGCTGATGAACATCCTCACCGAGCCGAAGAACGCCCTGGTGCGCCAGTACCGGCGGCTGTTCGAGCTCGACGGCGTGGAGCTGGAGTTCACCGACGACGCGCTGGAGTCGATCGCCGACCAGGCCATCCTGCGCGGCACCGGCGCCCGCGGCCTCCGCGCGATCATGGAGGAGGTCCTGCAGTCGGTGATGTACGACGTCCCCAGCCGGGACGACGTCGCTTCCGTGGTGATCACCAAGGAGGTCGTGCTGGAGCACGTCAACCCGACGATCGTGCCCCGCAAGCCGGCCCGCGCCCCCCGCGAGAAGTCGGCCTGATCCTCACGCGCTGAACGACGGCTCGTCCCCGCGAGGGGGCGGGCCGTCGGCGTTTCCGCCACTGCACGCAATGCGATGTGCGTTCCGGGCGCATTCCTCGGCGAGACTGCGCCTCAATCGCACATCACCGGATGGCCAGCTGATCCTGGCGGGCCCGGCAGACGGCGAGGATCTCCCGCCGGCAGGCTTCCGGCTCCCGGGTCAGCCGGCGGTAGCTGAACCGCAGCACCACCCACCCTCGCGCGGCCAGCGCGACGTCCCGCCGGGTGTCCCGCTCCCGGTCGTCCGCGCTCCCGTGGAAGGCCGCCCCGTCCAGCTCGACCGCGACCCTCAACTCGGGAACGGCGGCGTCCAGGTGCACCGTGCCGAAGGGCAGGACGACGGGGTGCTGCTGCACGAACCGGGGCATGCCCGGGGCCCTCAGGACCTCGCGCACACCCCAGATCTCCAGTTCGCTCTGGCATCCCTGCTCCACCAGACCGATGAGCGCGTTCAGCTCGCGGCGTCCCGGCAGGGCCGGTCGCCGGACGGTCTCCACCCGCAGCTGTGCCACGGTCACTCGCCGGTCCCGCAGCGTCTCGATGACGGCCCCGCGGACCCGCTCCACCACGCGTCGGTGACCGTCGCGCCCGTGCGCCGCGCCCCAGCTGTCGGCGAGCGAGCGGGGGAGGAGGGTGACCGGGAACGGGCCGAGATGGTCCGCGACCAGGTCGCGCGCGCGGTGCACCACCAACCCGGAGCTGTCCAGAGCGCGGCGGCCGGCGGGGACGGACACGTGGACCGGACCGTGGCCCTCGACGACTCGCCACACGGCCAGCGCCGTCGTGTGGCTCAGCGTCCCCCCGGTGGCCAGTACGCCGGCGAGAGCCCGGGTCCGCCAGTCGTCCCACGCGTCCGGCAGTGCGACGACGCCCCGGTGGGGTCGCAGCAGCCGCCCGGCGGCGACCCAGCGGCCGAGCGTGTGCCGATCCACCGGGCCGGCGACGTCGGACACGCGAGCCACCCCGTACGGCCGAGCAGGGGGACGAGGTCGCGCGCCACCGGGTCATGGTGGACCGCAGCGTGCCCCGAGAGCCCGCAGCCGCCGAGTCTGTGGAGCCGTGTCCGGCTGTGGAGGGAGTAGCGATGTGCGGTCGCGGCGCGTTCCGGTTCCAGAATGCGCCACGACCGCACATCACTCCCCGCCGGGAGCGGCGTACGACGGTCAGGCCTGCGCGGGTGGGGCGAGGACGACGTCGACCGTCAGCGGGCCATCACCGGCGACGACGATCAGCGACGCGATCCGGCCGGCCTCGGCGAGGTCGCTGCGGGCGGCCTCCACCAGCGGCACCTGCTCGGCCGGCGCGGTCACCGTCGCGGACTCGACGTCGGCCCGCATGGACACCTTCGCGTCGGACTTGGCCTTGCGGACGCCGGCCAGTGCGGTCGCCACCACGGGCACCATGGCCGGGTCGCCACCGGCCGGCAGCTCGGTCGCGACCGGCCACGGCGCGCGGTGCACCGAGCCCGACTGCCACCAGGACCAGACCTCCTCGGTGACGAACGGCAGCACCGGGGCGAACAGCCGCAACTGCACCGACAGCGCCAGCGCCAGCGCCGACCGGGCGGACTCCGCGGCCGGCCCCGTCCCGTAGGCGCGGGACTTCACCAGTTCCACGTGGTCGTCGCAGAACGACCAGAAGAACGCCTCGGTGACCTCCAGGGCGCGGGTGTAGTTGTAGGTCTCCATTGCCGCGGTCGCCTCGTCGACGACGCCGGCCAGCCCGGCCAGCAACGCACGGTCGATCGGCTCGGTCACCTGATCGGCCGACGCCGCGGCCGAGGCGCCCAGGCCGAGCACGAACTTGCCGACGTTGAGGATCTTGATGGCCAGCCGTCGGCCGACCTTCATCTGCGCCTCGTCGAACGGCGAGTCCGCTCCCGGCCGGGCGCCGGCCGCCCGCCAGCGCACCGCGTCGGTGCCGTAGCGCTCGAGCACGTCGATCGGCGTGACGACGTTGCCCTTCGACTTGGACATCTTCTTGCGGTCGGGGTCGACGACGAAGCCGGAGATGGTGGCATGCGTCCACGGCACCGTGCCGTGCTCGAAGTGCGAGCGGACGACGGTGGAGAACAGCCAGGTCCGGATGATGTCGTGGGCCTGCGGGCGCTGGTCCATCGGGAAGACGTGCGCGAACAACTCCGGGTCGGTGTCCCAGCCCGAGGCCACCTGCGGCGACAGCGACGACGTCGCCCAGGTGTCCATGACGTCGGGGTCGGCCATGAACCCCCCGGGCTTGCCGCGCTGGTCCTCGCTGAAGCCCTCGGGCACGTCGGACGACGGGTCCACCGGCAGCGCCGACTCGGGCGCGAGGATCGGCTGGTCGAAGTCCGGGTCGCCGGAGGAGTCCAGCCGGTACCAGACCGGGAAGGGGACGCCGAAGAAGCGCTGCCGGCTGATCAGCCAGTCGCCGTTGAGGCCCTCCACCCAGTTCTCGTACCGGTGCCGCATGTGCTCGGGCACCCACTGGATCTGCCGGCCCCGCGCGACCAGCGCCTCGCGCAGGGCGGCGTCCCGGCCGCCGTTGCGGATGTACCACTGCCGCGTGGTGACGATCTCCAGCGGCCGCTCGCCCTTCTCGAAGAACTTCACCGGGTGGGTGATCGGCCGCGGCTCGCCGTCCAGGTCGCCGGACTCCCGCAGCATCTCCACGATCCGCTGCTGTGCGCTGAACACCGTCTTGCCGGCCAGCTCGGCGTACGGGCCGGCCGGGACGCCGGGCGGCGGCTCGGCCAGCAGCCGGCCGTCCCAGCCGACGATCGCGCGGGTGGGCAGCTGCAGTTCCCGCCACCAGGTGACGTCGTTGAGGTCGCCGAAGGTGCAGATCATCGCGATGCCTGAGCCCTTGCCCGGCTCCGCGAGGCGGTGCGCCACCACCGGCACCTCGACGTCGAACAGCGGCGTCCGGACGGTGGAGCCGAACAGCGGCTGGTAGCGCTCGTCGTCCGGGTGCGCCACCAGCGCCACGCAAGCCGGCAGCAGCTCGGGCCGGGTGGTCTCGATGAAGACCGGTCCGTCAGCGGAGTGGAACGAGATCCGGTGATAGGCGCCGGGGCGCTCGCGGTCCTCGAGCTCGGCCTGGGCCACCGCGGTGCGGAAGGTGACGTCCCAGAGGGTCGGCGCCTCCTGGGCGTAGGCCTCGCCGCGGGCCAGGTTGTGCAGGAAGGCGCGCTGGGCGGTGGCGCGGGAGGCCTCGGAGATCGTCCGGTAGACGTTCGACCAGTCGACCGACAGGCCGACGCGCCGCCACAGCTGCTCGAAGGCCGCCTCGTCCTCGACGGTCAGCCGCTCGCACAGCTCGACGAAGTTGCGCCGGGAGACCGGCTGCTGGTCCTTGCCCAGCTTGGCCGGTGGCTGGAAGCCCTCGTCGTAGGGCAGGGAGGGGTCGCAGCGGACGCCATAGTAGTTCTGCACCCGGCGCTCGGTGGGCAGGCCGTTGTCGTCCCAGCCCATCGGGTAGAAGACGTGCCTGTCGCGCATCCGCTGGTAGCGGGCGACGATGTCGGTGTGCGTGTAGCTGAACACGTGCCCGACGTGCAGCGAGCCGCTGGCCGTCGGCGGCGGGGTGTCGATCGACCAGGTCCGCTCCCGGGGGGCGGCCAGCGCGGCCCCGCGGTCGAAGGCGTAGGTGTCCTCGGCCGCCCAGCGGCCGGTCCACTTGTCCTCGAGCCCGTCGAGCGACGGCTTCTCCGGTACGCCGACGGAGGCTCCCGGCGCAGCGGTGTCCGGGGTCGTGGTGTCGGCAGCCATGACCCAAGTCTAGGAAGTCAGCGGCTGGCATCCTGGAGAGGATGAGCAGCACGGTGCACGCCGACCTCGCCCGCGTCGAGGGGAAGCTGCTGGCCCGCTGGCCGGAGAGCCGTCTGCAGCCCTCGCTGGGCCGCATCTTCGCCCTGGTCGACCTGCTCGGCTCGCCGCACCGCGCCTACCCCGTGGTCCAGGTGGCCGGCACCAACGGCAAGACGACGACGGCGCGGATGGTCGACGAGCTGCTGCGCGGGTTCGGCCTGCGGGTGGGCCGCTTCACCAGCCCGCACCTGCAGACCATGCGGGAACGGATCGTGCTGGACGGCGAGCCGGTGAGCGCCGAGCGGTTCGTGGAGACCTACGCGGACATCGCGCCCTACGTGCAGATGGTCGACGCCGCCGGTGAGCACCCGATGAGTTTCTTCGAGGTCATGGTCGGCATGGCGTACGCGACCTTCGCCGAGGCCCCGGTCGACGTGGCCGTCATCGAGGTCGGGATGGGCGGCACCTGGGACGCCACCAACGTCGCCGACGCGCGCGTCGCCGTCGTCACGCCCGTCGCCCTGGACCACGCCGAGTACCTGGGGCCCGACGTCGGCACGATCGCCGGCGAGAAGGCAGGGGTGATCAAACGCGACGCGGTGGCGGTGCTGGCCCGCCAGCAGCCGGCGGCCCTAGACGCGCTGGTCCGCCGCGCGGTCGAGGTGGAGGCCGTGGTCGCCCGCGAGGGCACCGAGTTCGGCGTCCTGGACCGTCGGGTCGCCGTGGGCGGGCAGCAGCTGCGGCTGCAGGGGCTCGGCGGCGAGTACGCCGAGGTCTTCCTCCCGCTCTTCGGCGCCCACCAGGCGCAGAACGCCACGACCGCGCTGGCCGCCGTCGAGGCCTTCCTAGGCGCCGGTGCGGGGACCGGGCCGATCGACGTGGAGACGGTGCGTGCCGCGTTCGCCGCGGTCCGCTCGCCGGGCCGGCTCGAGCGGGTGCGCACCAGCCCGACGGTGCTGGTCGACGCCGCGCACAACCCGGCCGGCATGGCCGCCACCGTCGACGCGGTCCGGGAGTCCTTCGACTTCACCCGGCTGGTCGGCGTGGTCGGGGTGGTCCACGGCAAGGACGTCGCCGGGATGCTCGCCGCGCTCGAGGAGGTCTGCGCCGAGCTGGTGGTCACCCAGAACAGCTCGCCGCGCGCGATGCCGGCCGACGAGCTGGGCGCGCTGGCCGTCGACGTCTTCGGCGCCGACCGGGTCAGCGTCCAGCCAGAGCTGCCCGAGGCACTGACGGAGGCGATCGAGCTGGCCGAGGCCGGGCCCGACGACGCGCTCGGCGGCTCCGGTGTACTGGTCACCGGCAGCGTGATCACCGCGGGGGAGGCCTGCACGCTGATGGGCGGGACGACGCTGTGACGGCGCCGGACCCGGTGCGGGCGGCGCGGGCACTGCGTGGGGCCGCGGCCGCCGTGCTGGTGCTCGAGGGCATCGCCGTCCTGTTCGTGCCGCGTGGCATCGCCCAGACCGAGGAGGGCCTCGGCGGTGTGCGGTTGACGCTGCTGCTGGTGCTGGCCGTCGTCCTCCTGCTGGCCAGCGGGGTGCAGCGCCGTCCCCAGGGCCTGGTGGTGGGCACCGTGCTGCAGGTGCCGCTGCTGCTCACCGGTCTGATCAACGGCGTCATGTGGTTCGTCGCCGGACTCTTCGTGCTCATCTGGCTGTACCTGCTGCAGGTCCGCAAGGAGCTGCTGGGCTCGCCGTTCGGGGACCCGGGCCCCCGCCAGGACGACGGTGCCGGTACCGGCGCCGCGTAGGCTCCGCGCTCGTGTCTGAAGCCACC
>JALYNA010000029.1 GCA_030773455.1 Actinomycetota bacterium | reverse complement strand
CGGTAGATGTTGTAGCCGCCGAAGAGCTCGTCGGCGCCCTCGCCGGAGAGCACCACCTTCACGTGCTTGCGGGCCTCGCGGGCCACGAAGTACAGCGGCACGAGCGCCGGGTCGGCGACCGGGTCGTCCAGGTACCAGACGACCAGCGGGATCGACTCGGCGAACTCCTCGGGCGTGACCACCTTGGTGACGTGCTCGACGCCGATCGCCGCCGCGGACTCGGCGGCGACGTCGATCTCCGAGTAGCCCTCGCGCTCGAAGCCGACCGTGAAGGTCATGAGGTCGGGATTGTACCGCTTGGCCAGCGCCGCGATCGCGGTGGAGTCGATGCCACCGGACAGGAACGACCCGACCGTGACGTCGGCGCGCATGTGCACCCGCACCGAATCGTCGAGCATCGCGGCGATCCGGTCGTAGAGCCCCTGCTCCTCGTCCTGGGCCACCGGCTGCACCGGGAAGGTCGGGTGGAAGTAACGGCTGGTGTGCAGCTCGCCGTCCGCCACGGTGAAGCTGGTGCCGCTCTCGATCCGCCGGATGCCGCGGTGCAGCGTCGCGGGCTCCGGCACGTACTGCAGCGTCAGGTAGTGCTGCAGCGAGGCGGAGTCGACACCGCCCGCGGCCTCGCTGCCGCCGAGCATCTCCAGCAGCGCCTTCTTCTCGGAGCTGAGGACAAGCGCGCCGTCGGTCAGGCGGGCGGTGAACAGCGGCTTGATGCCGAAGGGGTCGCGCGCGCCGAACGCCGTCCCGGTCTCGGTGTCCCAGATGACGAACGCGAACATGCCGCGCAGCCGCCGGACGACGTCCTGACCCCAGTGGTGGTAGCCCGCGACGATCGCCTCGGTGTCGCCCTCGGTGGCGAACTGCGCGCCGAGGGCCGCGAGCTCCTCGCGCAGCTCGACGTAGTTGTAGATCTCGCCGTTGAACACGATCCGGTAGCGCCCATCGGCGTAGGGCATCGGCTGGTGGCTGTGCTCGATGTCGATGAACGCCAGCCTGTTGAAGCCGAAGGCGACCCGCGCGTCGTTCCACAGCTGGGTCTCGTCGGGGCCGCGGTGGCGCAGGCAGTGCAGCGCCGTGCGCACCTCCTCGACGGTGGAGTCGGTGACGCGGTCGGCGTCGGTGGACAGGTAGGCCAGCAGGCCGCACATGAGGCGCAGGTCTCCGGGAGGTCGGCTCGAGCCCGGTGGGGTACCGGGACGCAGGTCAGACGCGCTCGCCGGCGCGGGTCTTGCGGGTGGCGATCCGTTCGGCGACGAAGGACAGGACGGGGACGGTGCCCGCCACGAGCACCAGCACGGTGCCCTTGAGCGTCCAGCGGGCGCGCAGGGCCAGGTCGCACGCGGTCAGGAAGAAGACGAAGTAGAGCCAGCCGTGCAGCGTGCCGAGGACGGTCACGGGCTGCTCGATGCCGGCGGCGTACTTGACCGGGACGGCGACCAGGACCAGCGCCACCAGCAGGACGCCCACGATCCAGGCCATCGCCCGGTAGCGGGTCAGCGCGGCGGGGACGTCGCGGCCGGCCCGGCGGGCCAGCGCACGGGGCAGCCGCGATGCCGTCGTCGGCTCAGCGGCCATGCTCGGTCCGCTGCTGCAGCGCCCGCTCGTTGAGGTCGGCGAGGTAGGCGTTGTAGGCGGCCAGCTCCGGGTCGCCCGAGGTGTCGATGCGCGGTCGCTGGTAGAGGACCAGGTCCGAACCCGGCTCGTCGTCGTCGGGATCACGGTTGATCTCTTCGCGGCACATGCGCACGTAGAACCACAGGCCCATGAACCCGTAGAGCGGCCACTGCAGCGCGTAGCTCCAGTTCACCGCACCGCCGCCGGCCTCGGCCTTGGACAGCTGCCACCAGCCCAGGAGGAAGGTGGCGACGAAGAGGGCGGCCACCACCAGGTGCAGGAGCACCCACCTGGGCGCCAGCAGCCTGGAGTACACGGCCTCGACTGTAACCGGCGGCGTCCTCCGGCAGGGGACGCCGGTGAGGGGCCTGACGGTGCCGCCGTCCGCCGTGTGCCGCCGTCGGGCGCCGCTGTCCGGGACGTCGTCGCGCCGGTGGTCCCGTCGACCCGCCGTGACCGTGTCTCCGGTGGTCGGCCGCCGTGCAGGGTCGGCTAGTCTCCCCGCAGACTGTGATCGGCACAGGCGCCGTCCGCCGGGTACCGGCTGACGGCCCGCCGGGAAGACCGTCCGGGGTACCGGACGAGGACGAGGAGGCAGCGAGCAGTGGCTCGAGGCAGCAGGCTCGCGCGGGTCGCCGCGCTCGGTCTCCTGGGGGTGCCCGCCCTGACCGGGTGCACCCCGAACAACGAGTTCTGGCGCTGGGGCTGGCCCGACGGGGTGACCGACGAGGCCTACGAGATGCGCACGCTGTGGATCTGGTCGGTCATCGCCGCCCTGATCGTGGGCTTCGGGGTGTGGGCCCTCATCGGCTGGTCGGTGGTGCGGCACCGCAAGCGCGGCGACGAACTCCCCAAGCAAACGGCGTACAACCTGCCGCTGGAGATCGTCTACACGATCATCCCGTTCCTCATCATCGCCGGGCTGTTCTTCTTCACGGTAGTCGTGCAGAACCGCGTGCAGGAGCGAAGCGCCAACCCCGACGTCACCATCGCGGTCAACGCCTTCAAATGGAACTGGCAGTTCGTCTACCCGGAGACCACCGGGGCCGACGGCGAGCCGGTCAACACGGTCGGCAACAGCGACGAGATCCCGATCCTCGTGGTGCCGACCGATCAGACCATCCGCTTCGAGCTGGCCTCGGCCGACGTCATCCACTCCTTCTGGGTGCCGGAGTTCCTCTTCAAGCTCGACGTCATCCCCGGCAACGAGAACGGCCGCGACAACGTCTTCGAGGTGACCGTCCGCGAGGAGGGTGCCTTCGTGGGCCGCTGCGCCGAGCTCTGCGGCACCTACCACGCCTACATGAACTTCGAGGTGCGGGCGGTTCCGGCGGCCGACTACGACGCCTACCTGGCCGCTCGTGAGTCCGGCCTGAGCACCTTCGACGCGCTGGAGAGCATCGGTCAGCCCGGCGCGGCGACGAGCACCTCGCCGTTCGACCTGATCGACGACTTGCAGCGGGCGGACGGCTGACGTGTCCGCCACCCGCGCACCGCACACACCGCAGGAGGGACGGCCGTGAAGGTCGAAGCGCTCATCTTCAACGGCATCGGGGTCTTCTGCATCGTCGCGGCCGCCGTGTACGGGATCTGGTCCCGCGAGCCGATCGGGACGACGGCCCTCGTGCTCTCCGGTGGGCTGAACTTCCTCATCGGCGGCTTCTTCTGGTTCGTCTCGCGGCGCATTGACGCCCGCCCGGAGGACCGCAAGGACGCCGACATCGCTGACGGCGCCGGTGAGCTGGGCTTCTTCAGCCCGGGCAGCTACTGGCCGCTGGGCATCGCGGCGTCGGCCGGTCTGATGGGCCTGGCGCTGGCGTTCTTCTACCCCTGGCTCATCATCATGGCCGGCGCGGCGATCCTGATCACCGTCGGGGGTCTGCTGTTCGAGTACTACACGGGGCAGAACGCCCAGGGCTGACCCGCTCCGCACCTCACCTCGAGGGCCCCCTCCCGCGACGGCGGGAGGGGGCCCTCGTCGCGTGCAGGAGACGAGGGCCCGCCGGGGTCTTGGGACCGGCTGGCGGTCGCCGGACCCCGGCGCGTTGCGGGCGAGGCCGCGCGCCGCCGGTGCGCCGTGACGGTCTCGGGGCCCGGTCCTCCCCGCCGAGGACCTCGCCCAGGTGCGGTGGGTCCTCCCCGTCCGCAAGGCCGGCCCCGGCCTTCGCGCGGGACCCAGGGACGCGCCCGTGACCGTGCCGAACCTACTCCGGCGTCGGTCCGGCGCTGGTCGTGCAGGCGCGGTGCTGCAGGTCCCGGCGCCCGGGGCCGGATGACCGGCGTCGCCGTCCTCGTGCCATCTCAGGCTCAGGTGACGCTGCGGGTCCCGTGGCAGCGGTCGGCGGTGCGTGGGCGCGACCGTCGTCCTGCCCGGTGCCCCGGACCGGCAGCGGGGAAGGGGAGTGCGCGGGCGCTACCAGCGCGGTGGCGCCGGAACGCAGCAGGGCTCCGACGGGGACGTCCGTCGGGGCCCTGCTGCGTGGTGCGGCCGATCAGTCGCGCGGCTCCTGCGGCCGGCCACCGTCGGAGGGGCGACCGGACGTCGTGAGCTCACGGCCGGACTCCGCGGCGGAGAGGCCGTGCTCGTCGCGACGCTGCTCGAGCTCGACCTGCGCCGGCTCCTCGATCGGCTTGAAGAACCCGCGGATGGCCCGGCGGGCACCGCCCACCTGGTTCATCCGCTTGGGCACCGGAGCGCCGCCGTAGGCCAGCTGGCCGTGACCGTGGTCGTCGACGGGGCCGAGGGGTTGGTGCACCTCGATGAACTCGCCGTGCGGGAGCCGCCGGATGACACCGGTCTCCAGGCCGTGCCCGAGGACCTCCCGGTCGTGCTTCTGCAGGCCGAGGCAGATCCGGTAGGTGAGCACGTAGGCGATCGGCGGGAGGATGATCAGACCGATCCGGCCGGCCCAGGTCATCGCGTTCAGGCTGATGTCGAACTTGTCGGCGACCACGTCGTTCGCGCCCGAGATCAGCAGGACGTTGTAGAACGCCAACGCCATGGCGCCCAGCGAGGTCCGCACCGGCACGTCGCGGGGACGCTGCAGCAGGTGGTGCGAGGCCGTGTCCCGGGTCAGCTTGCGCTCGATCACCGGGTACGCGAACAGGATCGTGAAGATGATCCCGGGCAGCACCACGGTCGGCCAGAACAGCGCCGGAATCTGGTAGTCGCCGGGCAGGTTGAGGTCCCAGGCCGGGAAGAGGCGCGTCGACCCGTCCAGCCACATGACGTACCAGTCGGGCTGGGACGCGGCCGACACCTGCGCGGGGTTGTACGGGCCCCACAGCCAGACCGGGTTGATCTGCACCAGGCCACCGAGCGCGGCGCAGACACCGAACACGATGAAGAACAGGCCACCGGCCTTGCCGGCGAACGCCGGGAAGAGCCGGTTGCCGACGACGTTGTGCTCGGTTCGGCCCGGGCCGGGGAACTGGGTGTGCTTCTGCTTGACCAGCAGCAGGAGGTGCACCGCGATCAGCGCCAGCAGGATGGCCGGCACGATCAGGACGTGGATGATGTACAGCCGGCCGAGGATCTCGGTGCCCACGTAGTCGCCGTTGAACACCGCCCAGTGGACCCATGTGCCCACGACGGGGATCGACAGGATGATCGCGCTGATGATCCGCAGGCCGGTGCCGGACAGCAGGTCGTCGGGCAGCGAGTAGCCGGTGAAGCCCATGGCGAAGGAGAGGAGCAGCAGGACGACACCGATGAGCCAGTTGGTCTCCCGCGGCCGGCGGAAGGCGCCGGTGAAGAAGATCCGGAGCATGTGCACCACGATGGCCGCTACGAAGAGCAGCGCCGCCCAGTGGTGCACCTGCCGAACGAAGAGACCGCCTCGGACGTCGAACGACAGGTAGAGCGACGACTCGTAGGCGGCGGTCATCTCCAGCCCGCGCATCGGCGCGTACGTGCCCTCGTAGACGACCTCGGTCATCGCCGCGTCGTAGTAGAAGGTCAGGTAGGTGCCGGAGAGCAGCAGGATGACGAACGAGTAGAGCGCGATCTCGCCGAGCAGGAACGACCAGTGGTCGGGGAAGACCTTGTTGAGGGTGCGACGAAGCGGGCCGGCGACGACCAGGCGGTCGTCGAACTCCAGCGCCGCCTTGCCCAGTCGCATGGTCGGGACACCCGGCGCTGTGGCGGTACGGGCCATCAGATGCGCTCCCGGTTCCAGTAGGTGGGGCCAACGGCTTCAATGTAGTCACTACGCGCTACGAAGTAGCCCTCGTCGTCGACCGTGATCGGCAGCTGGGGCAGGGGGCGGGTCGCCGGGCCGAAGACGGGCCGGGCGCCCTGCGTCACGTCGAACTGCGACTGGTGGCACGGGCACAGGATGCGGCTGGTCTCCTGCTCGTACAGCGAGACCGGGCAGCCGGCGTGGGTGCAGATCTTGGAGTAGGCGACGTAGTCGCCGTAGTTGAAGTCCTCCTGGTTGCGACGGGGCTGGTCGACCGACACCTGCTCGGGGCGCAGCCGGATCAGCATCGTCGCGGCGTCGGCCTGCCGGTTGCCGCCGGGGACGGCCGGGAACACCGTCTCCAGCGAACCCGGCTCCTGGTCGCCGGGTCGGATCGGGCTGCCGTCGTCGCGGACGAGGCGCACACCCTCCGCCCAGCTGGTGGTGCCGAGCGGGTCTCCGGTGTTGGGGTTGCGGATCAGGCCGCCCAGCGGCATCAGCAGCATCAGCCCGACGCCGCTGCCCATGAACACCAGTGAGCGGGTGATCAGCTTCCGACGGGCCAGGCCGCTGTTGTGCAGGCCGCCGACGAGCGTCGCGCCGGTGGTCACCCGGTCGAAGTGGGACCCGTCGTGCTTGTCCTGGACGGCCGTTTCGTGCGGGAGAAGCTTCTTGGTGTAGAGCACCATCCCGACGCCGACCAGGATCAGGGACAGGCCTCCGAGCGCTCCGATCAGCGGCGTGAACAGTGCGCTCCAGCCGGTGTCGGTGATGTCCCACTGCCAGTCGGGCAGGAACCAGCCCGAGCCGACGTAGACGACGAAGGCCGCGAAGGCGGCCAGCCCGGCGAAGGCGAAGGTGAGCGCGACCTGGCGGACGGCCGCCTTCTCCACCGGGGAGCCCGGCTCGGAACCCGGGTCGACGTGCAGGACCTGCACGCCGTCGTACCGGGCGCCGAGCAGGTCGAGCTCCTCGCGCGACATCGTCGCCAAACGCTCGGGGGTGTAGTCCTCGTCCGGGCCGCCGTGCAGGGGGCCGGGGACGTCGGCGCCGCCGGTCGAGCCGGGAGCGCTCTCGCGCGTGCTCACGCTTCTGCCTCCTCGCCGACGCCTGTGGTCAGCGCTCGTGGTGCCCTGGTGGAGAGGGTGCGCGTGATCACGCCTTGCTGCCCATCCAGAAGATTCCGAACAGCAGCGCGGCCACGCCGACGACCCAGATGACGACGCCCTCGGCGACGGGGCCGATGCGCCCGACGCCGAACCCGCCGGGGTCGGCCTGGCTCTGGACGGTCTTGACGTAGTTAATGATGGAGCGCTTCTCCTCGGGGGTCAGCTGATTGTCCCCGAAGACCGGCATGTTCTCGGGGCCGGTCAGCATCGCGGTGTAAATCTCCATGTCGTTGGCGTCCTCGAGGCTGGGGGCCCGCTTGCCGGACGAGAGGGCGCCGCCCTCACCGACGAAGTTGTGGCACGACGCGCAGTTGAGGCGGAACAGCTCGCCGCCCTCGGCCAGGTCGCCCGCGCGCAGGTCGCCGGAGGGCAGGGTGGGCCCGCCGCCGTTGGCCTGCACGTAGGCCATGAGCTGGTCGATCTCCTCGTCGGAGAAGACCGCCGGCTTATCCGGCGCCTGGGCTTCCTGGCGGACCAGCGGCATGCGGCCGGTGTGCACCTGGAAGTAGACGGCGGCCTCGCCGACGCCGATCAGCGAGGGCCCGCGCGTCGGCACGCCTTCGAGGTTCTGGCCGTGGCAGGTGATGCAGCTGCGCTCGTACAGCTCGCGGCCGGCGGCCTCGGCGGAGGACTCGGTGGCCTGGGTCTTGTCGGTGGCCTGGGCGGGGGAGAGCGCCCAGTGCAGCGTGCCGGTGACGACGAGGGCGGCCATCAGGCCGGCCACGTTGGTGACGCGGCGGCGCTGCCGGGACCGACGACGGACGCGGGCCGCGGCGGCAGGGGAACCTTCGGCGGGACGGCGGGACCAGCGGCGGAGGCCGCGGGGCGCGCCCTCGCCGGAGGGGGCGTCGGACTGCGGAGGAGGAGTGGACACCGTTCCCCTAGCGGATGATGTAGATCGTGGCGAACAGCCCGATCCACACGACGTCGACGAAGTGCCAGTAGTAGGAGACCACGATCGCCGAGGTCGCCTGCGCCGGCGTGAAGCGGCCCATGGTGGACCGGATGAGCAGGTAGACGAAGGCGACGAGGCCCCCGATGACGTGCAGGCCGTGGAAGCCGGTCGTCAGGTAGAAGACCGAGCCGTACACGGACGACGAGATCGACGTCCCCTCGTGCACCAGCGACACGTACTCGAATGCCTGGCCCAGGACGAAGGTCAGGCCCATCACGAAGGTGATGGTGAACCAGCGTCGCAGGCCGTAGACGTTGCCCTGCTCGGCGGCGAACACGCCCAGCTGACAGGTGACTGAGGAGGCCACCAGGATGATCGTGAAGACCAGCGCGTACGGCAGGTTCAGCTCGGTCGGCTCCGGTGGCCACCCCTCGAGGGCCCGGGCGCGCGCCGTAAAGTACATGGCGAACAGGCCGGCGAAGAACATCAGCTCGCTGGAGAGCCAGATGATCGTGCCGACGCTCACCAGGTTCGGTCGGGTCAGGGAGTGCACCCGGGAGGTGTCGAAGGTGCCGCTCGCCACGGGAGCCGTTGTCACGAGGCCCATCATGGCATCGCTCCTGGCAGGGCCACGACCGCGGGTGGGGTGGCGCGGCGGCGCCGTGACCTCCTCGATACCGACAGCCCGTGCTGCCCGGCCAGCGGGCGCCTGCCACTAGGCTCGGCACCGTGAGTGACGCCGCCCCGGCCACCGTCCTGGTCTACAGCTCCCGGCCCGACGTGCGGGCCGCCGTGCGCACCGCGGTGGGCCGCCGTCCGGCCGCCGACGTGGGCCCCGTCACATGGGTGGAGTGCGCCACGGGGGAGGACGTCGTCGACACCGTCGACGGCGGCGGCGTGGACCTGTGCATCCTCGACGGCGAGGCCCAGCCGACCGGCGGCCTGGCGCTGGCCCGGCAGATCACCGTCGAGGTCGCCGACCGCCCGGCGCTGTGCGTCCTGATCGCCCGCCAGCCCGACCGGTGGCTGGCGCACTGGTCGCAGGCCGACGCCACCCTGCCCCTCCCGGTCGACCCGCTGACCGCCCCGGCCGTCGTCGCCGCTCTGCTGCGCGACCGGGTGGGACGGCGCCCGGTCTCCCGGTGAGCGCCCGACCGACCTGGCCGGGCCTGCTCAACCGTCTGCTGGCGCGCGAGGACCTTCCCGCCGGCGACACCGCCTGGGCCATGCGCGAGGTCATGACCGGTGCCGCCACACCCGTGCAGATCGCCGCCTTCGCCGTCGCGCTGCGCGCCAAGGGCGTGGCGGCGCAGGAGCTCGCGGGCCTGGCCGCGGAGATGCTGGCGCAGGCGACGCCGGTCGAGCTGCCGCTGGCCTCGGTCGACGTCGTCGGCACCGGTGGGGACGGCGCGCACACGGTCAACATCTCCTCGATGGCCGCGGTGGTGGCCGCGGCAGCGGGCGTGCCGGTCGCCAAGCACGGTGGCCGCGCGGCATCGTCGTCTTCCGGCGCGGCCGACGTCCTCGAGGCGCTGGGTGTGGTCATCGACCTGCCGGCGCCGGCGGTCGCGCGCTGCGTCGAGGAGGCCGGCATCGGGTTCTTCTTCGCGCCGGTCTTCCACCCGGGCATGCGCCACGCCGCCGCGCCGCGACGCGAGCTCGGCATCGCGACGGTCTTCAACTTCCTGGGCCCGCTCACCAACCCGGCGCGCCCGGCGGCGGCCGCCATCGGCGTCGCCGACCCGCGCATGGCGCCCGTGGTGGCCGAGGTGGTCGCCGCTCGCGGCACGCGGGCGGTGGTGTTCCGCGGCGACGACGGTCTCGACGAGCTCACCACCGCCACGACGTCGTCGGCGTGGGTGGTGCGCGACGGCGAGGTCGTGCCCGACCGGGTCGACCCGGGAGCGCTGGGCATCCCGGCATCGGGGGTCGACGCCTTGCGCGGCGGCGACCCGGCGTTCAACGCCGACGTGTTCCGCCGGGTGGTCGACGGCGAGCGCGGGCCGGTGCGCGACGCGGTGCTGCTGAACGCGGCCGCGGCGCTGGCCGCCTTCGACGAGCGGGCCGTGCGGCTCCACGACGCCCTGGCGACGGGCATGGAGCGGGCGGCCGCGGCCGTCGACGAGGGCCGGGCGGCGGCGCTGCTGGAGCGGTGGGGGACGGTCAGCCGGGCGCTCCGCGGCTGAAGAAGGACCCCGTCCTCCCCACCCTTCGCAAGCTCAGGTTGGGGCCCGGGACGGGGCCGACCGCGGGTTCCAGTTAGTCGGCGGTGTCGAGGCCGATGGAGAACGCCGCCTCGAGGTCGTGCCGGGAGTAGGCCCGGAAGGCGATGTGGGTGTCGGTCTGCAGGACGCCGGGCACCTTGTCGATCCGTCCCGCGATGACCTCGGCGATCTGCTCGAACTCGCGCACCCGCACGACGGCGATGAGGTCGACGGCGCCCGCGACCGAGTAGACCTCGCTGACCCCGTCGAGGTCGGCGACGGCCTCGGCCACCTCGGGGATCGCGTCGGTGGCCGCGTCGATCATGACGATGGCGGTGATCACGCCGGGGATGCTAGCCGGGCCGCGGGCGCACCGGCGGGCCCGCGGGAGACCCGCTCGGGGCGCGCCCGGGTGCCCAGCGAGCGGCCGTCGGCGAAGGGGTCGTGTCCGGCTCGGCCGGCCTCGACCCGGTCCAGGAAGTCGGTGTAGCCGCCGGTGCCGGGCACCGGGCAGGCCAGCGTCCCGTCGACCTGCACCAGCCGGGTGCCGGACTTCTCCATCCAGCGCAGCACCAGCTCGGTCTCGTCGACCGAGGCGGCCAGCTCCCCGTCGGGACCCAGCGGCGTCTCCGCCGTGCCCAGCAGCCCCTCGAGGGTCGCCCGCACCGAGCTGCCGCGGCCCGCGCACCCGGCGGCGACCAGCCGGCCCCGGCGGACGACGGACAGCTGCCAGCCGCCCGCGCCATCGGGGCGGGCCAGGACCAGCTCCGGCACCGCGGCCAGGGACTCCAGCCGCTGGCGTCGCCGCAAGGCGCGCACGAGCACGGCGACGCGGTCGCGGAGGACGGCGGCGTCCTCGTAGCGCTCCTCGCCGGCCAGCCGCTCCACCCGCATCAGCAGCGGCGCCAGCAGCGCCTGCGGATCGGCGGACACCGCGGTCCGCAGGACGGCGGCGACCGCGCCGTACTCCTCGACGGACTGGGCGCCGGTGCAAGGGGCGCCGCAGCGGCCCATCCCGGCCAGTGCGCAGGCGGTGCCGAATACCCGCACCGAGAGCCGGCCGGTGCACTGGCGCAGCGGCAGCGACTCGTGGACGGCGGCCACGGCGGCGTCGGCCGCGCGCCGGTCGGGGAAGGGGCCGAGGAACACCCCGGCACCCGGGCGCACCCGGCGGACCACCGACAGCCGCGGGAAGGGCTCCTCGGTCAGCCGCACCCACAGCGCGCGCTCGGGGAACCGGGAGCGCCGGTTGTAGCGCGGCTTGTGCTCGGCGATGAGGCGCAGCTCCCGGACCGCGGCCTCCAGGTCGTGGGCGCACGGGATCGCGTCCACCCACTGGGCCAGCGCCACCATCTCGGTCATCCGGCTGCGCTGCTCGCCGGCGGTGAAGTAGCTGCGCACCCGGCTGCGCAGGTCGGTCGACGTCCCGACGTAGAGCGGCTCGTCGCGGGGACCCCGGAACAGGCAGACGCCCGGGCCGTGCGGAACGGCGTCGGCCAGGTGCCGCTTGCGCAGCCGGTCAGGGTCGACCTGCCGGGTGAGGCCGGTGAGCTCCTCCAGGCTGGTGATGCCCAGCGGACCCAGTCGCTCGAAGAGCCCGTGCAGGACGTCGACGGTGGCGCGGGCGTCGGCCAACGCGCGGTGGCAGGGCTCGGTGCTGGTCCGGAAGTAGGGCGCCAGGGTGGCCAGCTTGCAGTTGGAGACCTCGTCGCGGGTGAGCAGCCGGCGGGCGAGGACGGCGGTGTCGACCGAGGCCGTGGCGGGCCAGGGGATGCCGTTCTCCGCGCAGGCGGCCCGGAGGAAACCGAGGTCGAACGGCGCGTTGTGGGCGACCAGCACCGCACCCCGGGCGAACTCGAGGAAGTGCGGCAGGACGGCGCCGATGCGGGGTGCCGCGGCGACCATCGTCGAGGTGATCCCGGTGAGCACGCTGATGTAGGGCGGGATGTCGCAACCGGGGTCGACCAGGGTCTGGAACTCGCCGAGCACCTCCCCGCCGCGCACCTTCACCGCGCCGATCTCGGTGATCGCGCTGTCCTTCGGCGACCCGCCGGTGGTCTCCAGGTCGACGACGACGAAGGTGACCTCCGCCAGCAGGGTGCCCAGCTCGTCGATGCTGGCCTGCTCGTAGTGGGGCAGCCCGGCGACGGCCCGGGCGACGGTGCGGGCGGCGCGGGGGAGCGGCACCGGCCGGGCGGGGGAGGAGCGCACGGGGCGGACGGTAGGTCGGGGCGCCGACAGTCCCGGGACGCGCGCCGGGCGCGAGCTCCTCGACGGCGGGGCCCTGTGCGCCGTGCCCGGGCCGGCCAGGGCGACCGCCGGCATCGCGTCCGGCCGGATGTCCCCGTGCGGGCGGGCTCCCCGGCGCCGGCGACCGGAGTCGGAACTGCCGGAAGTGTCGGTGCCCGCTCCTAGCGTCCTGCCCGGATCGACCGGAGTCACGTCGGCCTCCCGCGACGAGGGCGGCCAGCAGAGGAGGGGACCGTGTACATCGACTGCGACACCTGCACCGCCCGCGGCACGGGCTGCGGGGACTGCGTCGTGACCGTGCTGCTGGGGGCGCCGCCGGGCTGGCAGAGCGACCCGACGGTGGTGCCGATGGCCGGCCGGCGGGACGACGAGCCGGCCGCCGAGGACGTCGTGGTGCCGCGGCCCGGGGTGGTCGTGGAGTTCGACGACGTCGAGCGCCGCGCCGTCCGGGCGCTGGCCGAGGGCGGGCTGGTGCCGCCGCTGCGCCACCAGCCCGTGGCCTGCCCGCCGGCCCGGACGGAGGGGGCGGAGCGCCGGGCCGGCGGGCAGGGGGCGCGGCGGCGCACCGGGTGAGCG
>JALYNA010000028.1 GCA_030773455.1 Actinomycetota bacterium | reverse complement strand
CGAGAGCTACCCCTACGTCGAGCTGTTCACCGGCGACAGCCTGCCCGACTCGCAGCGGCGGCGCCGCGGCCTGGGGGTGGAACCGATGACCGCCCCGCCCAACGCTTTCCAGTCCGCAACCGACGTGGTGCGTCTGTAGCCCGGCGCCTCGACCAGCGCCAACTGGGGGGTGCGCGCCCTGCCGTGACAAGCGCGCCATGCGGAACGACTCAGACCCACGGCACCCCAAGAGGACTCCCATGACTGACCAGTTATGGCGACGATCGTGGTGCTGTGCTGGGCCAACTGCAGCGCGGTCTCCCGGCCGAAACCGGAGGAGGCTCAGGTGAGGACGACGACCTGTTCGGACAGTGCTCGGGGCATGGCGGCCTCCGTCGGTTCGAGGGATGTATCGGCCGGGAAGGGCCGGGGACGGCGAGCGGGGACTACGACGAAGCAGCGGTGGGCCTTGGCGGCTACGGTCGCCGGGACCAACCCGAAGACGGTGTGTCCCATCAGTGGTGCCGGCCATCGCTTCGGCGGGGTGCTCGGTGGTCCCCTTCATGACCTCGAGCGCCGGGAGCAGTCCCTGGAAGCTGGCCGCCCACACGGCCAGCCCGAACAGTGCCCCGGCGGCCGGGGCGGGCGCCTCGCGTACCGAGGATCGGGCCAAGCCGTATCCCGCCCCCGTCACGGCGCTGTAGGGCAGGTGCGTCACCATGGCCGTGGCCTGATCACTCTTTCCGGACAGCGCCTGTGGTCTGTCCGCCTGCTGTTCGGCCACCGGATGGTCTTCACCGGTGCGGGCGGGTCGATCCCAGGGGCGACCTGCGTGATCAGGACGGTCAAGTGTGCGCCTCCGGGCAAGAGCCCGACGACGTCCAGTGATGCCCTCCGGGGCCACACCATCGGAGCAGGCTCCGCCTCGCTCCGTGAGGAAAGGAAAAGGCATGACTCCAAAACATCGTCAGCCAAGGGTGATCGTGGTGACCGGCGCCAGCGCCGGACTCGGGCGGGCCATCGCCCACGCCTTCGCCGACCGCGGTGACCGTGTGGCGCTTCTGGCCCGCAACCGCGACGGCCTGGAGGTGGCCGCGGAGGAGGTCCGCGCGCGCGGCGGGCAGTCGCTGGTGGTGGAGGTCGACGTGGCCGACGATGCCCAGGTCGAGGCGGCCGCGCAACGGGTGGAGCAGGAACTGGGACCCATCGACGTGTGGGTCAACAACGCCATGGCAGCCGTGTTCTCCCCGTTCCTCGAGGTCAGTCCCGAGGAGTACCGGCGGGGCGTGGAGGTCACCTTCCTCGGCTCGGTCAACGGGGCCCGCGCTGCGCTGCGCCGGATGACCGAGCGCGACACCGGCCACCTGATCCAGATCGGCTCCTCCCTCGCCTTCCGCGGCATCCCGCTCCAGTCGGTGTACTGCGCGTCCAAGCATGCCCTGAACGGTCTGTACGACTCGCTGCGCGCCGAACTGCTGCACGACCGCAGCCGGGTACAGATCACCTCGGTGCACATGCCGGCGATGAACACCCCGCAGTTTCGGCTGGGGCTGGCGAAGATGCCGCACAAGGCCCAGCCGGTGCCTCCGATCTACCAGCCGGAGGTCGCCGCGCGCGCCGTCGTCTGGGCCAGCGAACACCATCGTCGGGAGGTCTGGGTCGGCGCCTCCACCGTCGCCACAATCCTGGGCAGCCGGCTGGCAGGCGGGCTGCTGGACCACTACCTGGGCCGCACCGGCTACTCCTCCCAGCAGACCGACGAGCCGGCCGACCCTGAAGCGCCGGACTACCTGTTCTCCCCGGTGCCCGATGACCACGGCACCCACGGCCCCTTCGATGACCGGTCACACACCCGCAGCCTCCAACTGCCGTTGAGCCAGCACCGCACCGCGATCGCCGCCGGACTGAGCCTGCTGGGCGTCGCCACCACCGCACTGCGCCGGCGGGGCTGACGGGGGCGACCACTGGTAGGAGGACCAGGTGCAGCGGATGTTCGCCACCGCTCTCGACGCCTTCGGCCGGGTCGACATCCTGATGAACAACGCGAGCGTGGATGCGTCGGGTACCCACGTGGCCGACCTGCGGATCGAGGACTCGAGCGCGCACTGCGTAGCAACCTGATCGGCCAGCTGATCTGCTGCAAGCACTTCATCAACCACCGCCGCCAGGCCGGCGGCGGTGGCCGAATCCTGAACACGACCTCGGTGCACCAGGAGCAGCCGCGCGCCGGAGCGGCCGACTACGACTGCCCCAAGGGAGCGCTGCGCAACCTCACCCGGACCCTGGTGCTGGAGGTCTCCGAGCTGGGGGATCACTGTGAACAACATCGCCCCGGGAATGGTGCTCACCCCTTCAACGAGCGGGCCATCGACGACCGGGGCTTTCGGGAAGAGCAGGTCCAGAGCATCCCGCTCAAGCGCGCCGCCCGCCCGGAGGAGATCGGTCGGCTGGCGGTCTCCTGGCCTCGGAGGACGCCGCTTACGTCACCGGCGCGACGTGCGCGGTGGGCTCATGCAGATGGTCGGTCAGGGCGCCTGATGCCGGCGGGCCGGCCGGCCCGCCGTCTGGTGGCGCCGCGCAGCCGACACGGCGCCCGGCCCCGGCGTGAGGCCCGGATGCTGAGCCGCGCCGATTTCACCCGCGTCGTCAGACAGTGGGGCTGGTGGTCGAGGGGCTGGGAGTCGCCGTCCTGGCGCTCGGCGTCGTTGCCGGACCGGGGTCGTCCGTACGACGGGCCGCTCGGCCGGATGACCGGGACGGCGCCTATTCCTCGGCAGGAGCCCCTGGGCCTGAGCATCCTCCTCGGCCTGGAAGTTCTGGTCGCCGGCGACATCATCCGCACGGTGGCGGTGGACCCGACGTTCACCTCCGTCGGGTGTCGGCGGTCATCGTCACGATCCGCACGTTCCTCTCGTTCGCTCTCAAGGTCGAAGTCCACGGCCGCTGGCCGTGGAAGTCCGCGCCCGGCAGAGGCGGCGTGCCGACCTGACACCGGCCGCCGGCGCCGGCGTATCCAGGGAAGGGCCGGAGCTACGGCGTGGACCTGCGCCTCATGTCATCAACACCTCCCGTAGGCGGTACCTGCGGCGAGAACCGACGACCGCAGTCCTCCGCGCATCCAGCCAGGTGACCGTGCAGCCGTCGAACCGGGTCCGCTCGCCGTCGGTCCCCGTCAGTCGATCCCGGCGAGCCGGGTCGTGGGGTGGAACGCCGCCCACGCGAACCAGAAGGTGTCCAGGTGCTCGGCCGGGGTGAGCCGCGCGCCGGCGAGCGGCCCCTCGACGGCCTTGCCCAGCACATTCCACCGGGAGCCGGTGGCGGTGTCAGCGAAGAAGCCGTCCTCACTGCGGGTGAACTCCAGGTGCTCCCCGTCGAGGACCGGATCGAAGGCCCCGGTTGCGCCGACGGCCCGGCCCCGGCCGACGTGCGCCTTGTCCAGCGGTGAGCGCAGCCCCTCGGTCGCCCAGAGGACGACGGGTCGGCCGCCCACCACCACCTCGGCCACCCCGGCCTCCACCAGGTCGGACAGTGGCACGGCCACCGGATCCTCGTCGCCGCCGAGGCCGGCCACCCTCTCCTTGGGCGGCAGCCGTGGGTCCGGCTCGCCGCGGAACAAGAAGGGATAGGAATCCGGGCTGTCGTAGCCGACATAGGGGTTGGCGCCGTAGTCACGGTCGACCCCCGTCTCGCGGCTGAGCACCCATCCATCGGGGTGCGCCGCCTGCCACTGCGCCCAGGTCACCGTCTGGACCGGGATCCGGTCGAGCTCGGTGCCGGCCAGGGCCCCGGCGATGGCGC
>JALYNA010000027.1 GCA_030773455.1 Actinomycetota bacterium | reverse complement strand
CGCCGGCCTCGATCCACACCCGGATGACCCGCAGGCACTCGGCGTAGATGCCCTCGGGGTCGTTGTCGAAGTTGATCGGGTAGATGTCCTGGTACTTCTTCGGCGGGTTCTCCGCGTAGGCGATCGTCCCGTCGGGCTTGGTGGTGAACCACTCCGGGTGCTCCTTGACCCAGGGGTGATCGGGGGCGGCCTGCAGCGCGAAGTCCAGCGCCACCTCCATACCCAGCTCACGGGTGCGCTCGACGAAGGCCCGGAAGTCCGCCATGGTGCCGAGTTCGGGGTGGACGGCGTCGTGCCCGCCGTCCGCGCTGCCGATGGCCCACGGCGAGCCCGGGTCGTCCGGCCCGATCTCGTAGGGGTTGCCACCCGGGAACTGCGGAGTGTTCGGGCCCTTGCGGTTGACCGTGCCGATCGGGTGGATCGGCGGCAGGTACACCACGTCGAAACCCATCTCGGCGATGGCGGGCAGCCGGTCGGCGGAGGTGGCGAACGTGCCGTGGGTGGGGACGCCGTCGACGACCGGGCCGGTGGAGCGGGGGAAGAACTCGTACCAGGAGCCGAACAGCGCCCGCGGCCGGTCGACCCAGACCTCGTACTCGGGTCCCGGGGTCACCAGCTCGCGCACCGGGTGCTCGTGCAGGTACCGCTGCAGCGCCTCGGCCAGCGCCGGTGCCACCCGGGCGGTCAGCTCGCGGGAGGTGTCGCGCAGCGCGGCGGCGGCCTCGGCCACCCGGTCGCGCCAGTCGGCACCGGCCTCGGCGGCCACCCGGTCGAGCAGCCGGGCGCCCTCCTCCAGGTCGTTGGCGAGCTCCTCGGCGCCCTGGCCGGCGGCCATCTTCACCTCGACGGCGTGGTGCCAGGTCGCCAGCGGGTCGCTCCAGGCCTCCACCCGGTAGGTCCACCTGCCCTCGCGGTCGGGGACGACGGTGGTCAGCCAGCGGTCGGGCTCGTCGCCGAACCGCTCCATCCGGCGCAGCGGCTGAGCGGGGCCCCGCGCCCCGGACCGGGTGCGCGTCGCACCGCCGCCACGCTCCGTGGGTGGGGTCCACACCACGCTGGCCGCGACGGCGTCGTGGCCCTCGCGGAAGACCGTCGCGGTGATCGGCAGGTGCTCACCGACCACGGCGCGCGCGGAGAACGCGCCGCACGACACGACAGGGGCGACCTCGGTGATGCCAAGGCGGAGGTCAGCGCGGCCGATCATCGCGGCCACGCTATCGAGGGGGCGGCGGGTGAGCACATCGGCGGCCGAGGAGTGCCGTCCGCGCTCCGGCACGGGCGGGACAGCGGGGTGGCCGGTACGCCTGGAGGTCATGACTCATCCTGCGGTCCCGGCCGCCGCGCCGCCGCCGGGAGGGGCGGCCGTCGCGGTTCACCCTCTGGAGGCACCCGCCTCGCCGGTCCCTCTCCGGAGGCGCTCGCCGTCGCTAGTCTCGCCCCGTGCAAGCTCTCCGCCGATTCACCGTCCGGGCATCACTCCCCGAGGAGCTGACGCCGCTGTCCCAGCTGGTCACCAACCTGCGCTGGTCCTGGCACGCCGAGACCCGCGACCTGTTTGAGGCCCTCGACCCGGAGCTGTGGCGCTCCTGCAACGGCGACCCGGTGAAGGTGCTCGGTGAGGTCTCGGCCGAGCGGCTGGCCTCCCTCTCCAGGGACCGTCGGTTCCTGCGCCGGCTGCAGGACGTCGTCGACGACCTCGATGAGTACCTGTCGGCGCCGCACTGGTACCAGTCGCTGGGGGACGGGGCGCCGGCGACCGTCGCCTACTTCTCCGCGGAGTTCGGCATCACCGAGGTGCTGCCGCAGTACTCCGGCGGCCTGGGCATCCTCGCCGGCGACCACCTCAAGGCCGCCTCCGACCTCGGCGTCCCGCTGATCGGCGTCGGGCTGCTGTACCGGGCCGGCTACTTCGAGCAGGGCCTGTCGGCCGACGGCTGGCAGCTGGAGCACTACCCCTCGCTGGACCCGCACGGCCTGCCCCTGAAGCTGCTCCGCCAGCCCGACGGCACCGCCGTCGTCATCAACGTGCCGCTGCCCGAGGGGCGCACGCTGTTCGCGCACGTGTGGCGGGCGCAGGTGGGCCGGGTGTCGCTGCTGCTGCTCGACAGCGACATCGAGGAGAACACGCCGACCGAGCGCGGGATCACCGACCGCCTCTACGGCGGCGACGAGGACCACCGGCTGCGCCAGGAGATGCTGCTGGGCATCGGCGGTGTGCGGGCGCTGCGCGCCTTCTGCCAGCTCACCGGGACCCCGGCGCCGGAGGTCTACCACGCCAACGAGGGGCACGCGGGCTTCCTCGGGATCGAGCGGATCCGCGAGCTCACCGAGTCCCAGGGGCTGTCGTTCGCCGAGGCCCTGCAGGCAGTGCGCGCCGGCACGGTGTTCACCACGCACACGCCGGTGCCGGCCGGGATCGACCGCTTCCCGCGGGCGCTGATCGAGCGCTACTTCGCCGGCTTCGGCGTTCCGCTGGACCAGCTGATCCCGCTGGGCGCCGAGGAGGACCCGGCGAAGTTCAACATGGCCCACATGGGCCTGCGGCTGGGCCAGCGCGCCAACGGCGTGAGCCAGTTGCACGGGCACGTCAGCCGGTCGATGTTCTCCGGCCTGTGGCCCGGCTTCGACGAGGAGGACGTGCCGATCCGCTCGATCACCAACGGCGTGCACGCCCCCACCTGGACCGCGCGCGAGCTGGTCGAGATGGGCACCCAGGTCACCAGCCAGGGCGACCCGGTCGACGTCGAGGGCCCGGTGCACTTCGACGGCGTCGACCGCATCCCCTCCGGCGAGCTGTGGAGCACCCGCCGCATGCTGCGCGGCCGGCTGGTGGAGGAGGTGCGCCACCGGCTGCGCGACACCGCGCTCTCCCGCGGCGCCGCGGAGTCCGAGGTGGGCTGGACCGACAGCGCGTTCGACCCCGACGTCCTCACCATCGGCTTCGCCCGCCGGGTGCCTTCGTACAAGCGGCTGACCCTGATGCTGCGCGACCCCGAGCGGCTGCGGGCGCTGCTGCTGGACCCGGAGCGCCCAGTGCAGCTGGTCATCGCCGGCAAGAGCCACCCGGCCGACGACGGCGGCAAGCAGCTGATCCAGCAGATGGTGAAGTTCGCCGACGACCCGGAGATCCGGCACCGGATCGCCTTCCTGCCCGGCTACGACATCGGCATGGCCCGCTACCTGTACTGGGGCTGCGACGTCTGGCTGAACAACCCGCTGCGCCCGCTCGAGGCGTGCGGCACCTCCGGCATGAAGGCCGCCCTCAACGGCGGGCTGAACCTCTCCATCCGCGACGGCTGGTGGGACGAGTGGTTCGACGGCCAGAACGGCTGGGCGATCCCCACCGCCGACGGGGTCCCCGACCCCGAGCGCCGCGACGACATCGAGGCCCGGGCCATCTACGAGCTGCTCAGCACCCAGGTGGTCCCGCGCTTCTACGAGACCGACCGGCACGGCGTCCCCGGCCGCTGGGTCGAGATGGTGCGGCACACGCTGCGCGAGACCGGCCCTAAGGTGCTGGCCACCCGGATGGTGCGCGACTACGTGCAGCAGCTGTACGTGCCGGCGGCCCGCTCCTCCCGGGCGATGGCGGAGTCCGGCTACGGCGTGGCCCGCACCGAGGCCGGCTGGCGCACGCGGCTGCTCGACCACTGGGGCACCGTGCGGGTCGCGCACGTCGAGGCCACCGGCGCCGGCGACACCCC
>JALYNA010000026.1 GCA_030773455.1 Actinomycetota bacterium | reverse complement strand
GGCTCGAGCCGCCAACCTCCGACGCTGAGATCACAGCGCCGCGTCGCCGTGCTGGCGAGCATCGGCCGTAGCGCGGGGACAGGCACACCCCCAGTGTCACTGAAGTGGTCGATCGAGTTGGGGCGTTAGTAGCCAGGGGCGGGCGGCGAGAACGGCCTATGGGACGGTTCCGTCTGTGAAGCGTGTCGCCCTGGTGTTCGCCTTAGTCCTGCTCACCGGCTGCGGGGGCGCTGGCGACGGCTCGCCGTCTACCCCGCCGACCACGTCATCGCCCGCCGCCCCCGGCTACTAGTGCTGGGGGCGGCCGAGGTTCAGCGGCGGGTGTGGAGGTGCGACGGTGGCGGACGTGAGCCGACTCACCGAGATCGGCGGCAAGCGACTGCCGTTTCTGCGCTGGTCGTTCATCCGTCTCCTGGTCGGCATGAAGAAGCTGACCAAGGAGTGGCAGGTCGGCGACGGCCGCGAGGAGGCGCTCGCCGACTACGTCACCCGGAATGCTCGAGCAGGCGATGTGGACGATGCCATCCGCGTCATTGACGAGTTCTGTTACAAGCGCAGCTTCATGATTAACATTGGCGATGAGAAGGGCGCGCTGCTGGACGACGCGGTCCGCCGCGCGGCGCCGCGTCTCGTCTTGGAGCTCGGCACGTACTGCGGCTACAGCGCGCTCCGGATGGCGCGGGCGCTGCCGGCGGACGCCCGCATCGTCTCCCGCGGCCCGCACCGACCGGCTCGTCGTCACCCTGGAGAACCACAGCGTGGTCGGGGGACTGGCCGAGTCTGTCGCGTCCACCCTGGCCTTCAACGGCGTCGGAACCAGGGTCGTCCCGGTCGCGCTCCCCGACGAGTTCCTCGCCGCCGGCGCGCTGCCCACCCTGCACGACCGCTACGGGCTGTCCACCGACGCGATCGTGGCCAAGGTGCAGGCCGAGCTGTCCGGGGTCCCCACGCTGAAGAGCAGCACCGCGTGGGCTGCCGACCCCGAGCCCCCCACGGCCTGAGGCTAGGTCCTGTGCACGCGGCGGCAACAGCAGCGCCCGGGGCCCGGGGACTCGCGCTCCCCGGGACGGGACGATCAACGGGCGGCTGCTGCTCGACCATCCCGCCGCGGCCCCTGCCCCTTCCGGAGGTCGTCGCGCAGATAAGCGCCGAAGGCTTCGGGGAGGCGCACGTTGCACCCTGCCAGGGATCTACGACCACGTCCCATCCCGCTGCCCACGGCCTGCTCGACGCGGTCGCCGAGCAGGTCACCGGAGCAGGCTGGCGGTCCGCTGATCAACGCGCACGTCCGGCCCTGGACGGCCCACCCTGGACCAAGCAGAACTGCTGGGTCCGGCTCCGCAACCTCGTCCGCCTGGCCCAGGCGGCTGGAACCAGCACGATCCTGCTGCCCTGCAGCCCGCAGGGGAACGCAGCCTCGGGCAAGCCTCGTCGCCGGCCAAGCCGCACACCGCCACCGGGATCCTCGGCGACCGGGCTCGACCTGCTGGGCGACGCCGCACTCCCGCCGGCTCTGCGCCGACCTCGACCGATCCGGGAGGCGCTACGACGCGCTCGGCCAGACCCCGGCCGGCGCCGTCTCTAGCGACAACCAGCGCAGCATCGGCCGCGACCAAGGCGACTCAGGTACATCACCACTCTCCGCCACCTACGGCGCCGGGCCCCTCGCACTCGGCAGCGCCACCACCACCCATCCAACTTCTCGGGAGAACCCCCATCTCTGTCTCTGACCTCACCGCGATCGTCACCGGCGCCGCCAGCAAGCGCGGCATCGGCAAGGCCACCGCTCACGCGCTCGCCGCCGCCGGCTGGAACATCGCCATCCTCGACCTCGACGAGGCCAGCGCGAAGGAGGCCGCGAGCGAGGTCGCCGAGCGCACGGGCGTGCAGGCGTTCGGCGTGCGCTGCGACGTCACCGACGAGGGCTCGGTCGAGTCGGCGCTGGCCACGCTCGACGCGTCCGCACCGCCGGTCGGCGCGCTGGTCAACAACGCCGGCATCACCTCGCCGGTCAAGTTCGTCGACGTCTCCGGCGAGGAGTGGGACCGCGTCTTCGCGGTGAACGTCCGCGGCGCCTACAACATCACCCGTCGCGTCGTGCCCGGCATGGTGGAGCGCGGCTTCGGCCGGGTCGTGTTCCTGTCCTCCGTGTCCGCGGAGCGCGGCGGCGGCGTCTTCGGCGGCGTCGCGTACTCCGCGGCCAAGGCGGCCCAGCTCGGGTTCGCCCGGGCGCTGGCCCGCGAGGTCGGCCCCCACGGCATCACCGTCAACAGCGTCGCTCCCGGCCTAATCGACACCGACATCACCGCCGGCAAGCTCGGCGGCGACCGCGAGGCACAGCTCCTCGCCGGCATCCCGGTCGGCCGCAAGGGCCAGATCGCCGACGTCGCCGACCTCATCACCTACCTGTGCCGCGAGGAGTCCGGCTACATCACCGGCGCCACCTACGACGTCAACGGCGGCTCCCACATCCACTGACGAACGACAGTGCCGCAGAAGGCGGCGGCTCGAGCGGTTACGTCGGTCGTTTCCGGGACGACGGCCCTGAGGAGCGTCCACGCCCACTGATGCGACATCAGATCTGGATGTAGGATATCGCCGTCGAGCTGCCGAGGAGGACGCCGTCATGGCCCAGGACCTGGACCCGGTGGAGACCCAGGAGTGGCTGGATGCGCTGGATTCGGTGTTGGAGTTCGACGGGTCGGACCGAACCGGGTTCCTGCTCGACGAGCTGCTGAAGGGAGGCACTGCGCAACGGTGCCCCGGTGCTGTACTGCGTGCACGCCGTATCTGAAAGCGATCTCGCCGGATCGGGAGGTCCAGCATCCGGCGACCGGGAGATCGAGCACAGGATCCGCTCGATCATGCGCTGGAACGCCGTGGCGATCGTCCTCAAGGCGAAACAAGGAGTCGTCGGAGCTGGGCGGGCACATCGCCTCGTAGCAGGCGGCGGCGATGAGGGTGTGACGCAGCGAGTACGAGCTCACTGGCGCGAGCTTGCGGCGCCGCTCGCGCAGTTCGGGCGGGACGAAGCTCGCGAAATTCGGCGATCCGCATCAGACGCAGTTGGAAGCCATCGGCGAGGCGCACCTTCTCTTCGCGGGCAAGCCGCCGCACGTATCGACTGACTAGGGAGCTGACGGTGATTATCGGAGTGGTTCGGGAGTCCAATCCCGGTGAGACGCGGGTGGCGGGGACTCCGGGGACGGTGCGCCAGCTTCGGCAGTTCGGCTATGAGATCGTGGTCGAGCCGGGCGCCGGAGAGCGTGCGGATTACCCGGATCAGGGGTTCGTCGATGCCGACGCGACCATCGGGGACGCCTGGAAGGCCGACGTCGTGTTCGCGATCAACGCACCGTCGGAGGACGAGCTCGACCGGATGAAGCCCGGGGCGACGTTGATCGCGTTGCTGGCACCGGCGTCGAACCCGGACGTCGTTGAGGTGCTCGCCCGTCGGCCGATCACGGCGCTGTCGATGGACGCGGTGCCGCGGATCTCGCGGGCGCAATCGCTGGACGTGCTGAGCTCGATGGCCAACATCGCCGGCTACCGGGCCGTGATCGAGGCCGCACACGAGTTCGGCTGGTTCTTCACCGGGCAGGTGACAGCGGCCGGCAAGGTGCCCCCGGCGAAGGTGCTGGTGGTGGGCGCCGGGGTGGCCGGGCTGGCGGCCATCGGCGCAGCGGGGGCCTTGGGTGCGATCGTGCGGGCGACCGACCCGCGTCCAGAAGTGGCCGAGCAGGTCAGCTCGCTGGGCGGGGAGTACCTGTCGATCAAGTCGCCGGAGGTCGAGGTCAGCACCACCGGCTACGCCAAGGAGATGGGCGAGGACTACAAGGTCCGCGAGGCGCAGCTCTACGCCGAGCAGTGTCGGGACGTCGACATCATCATCACGACCGCGCTGATCCCTGGCCGGCCGGCGCCGCGGATCCTCACCGCCGAGATGGTGGCGTCGATGAAGCCCGGCTCGGTGATCGTGGACATGGCCGCGGCCAACGGCGGCAACGTCGCGGGCACCGTGGCCGGGCAGAAGATCGTCACGCCGAACGGTGTCACGATCATCGGCTACACGGACCTGGCGGGGCGGTTGGCGGCGCAGGCGAGCCAGCTCTACAGCACGAACCTGGTCAACCTGATGAAGCTGCTCACCCCGGGCAAGGACGGGCAGCTCGTGCTGGATTTCGACGACGTCGTCCAGCGCTCCATGACCGTGGTACGCGAGGGCGAAAAGACCTGGCCGCCGCCCCCGGTAGCGGTGTCGGCCGCCCCGGCCGCTGCTCCCGTGGCCACCGACGTCGCCAAGGTCGGGGCGCCAGGTGAGGCCGTCAAGCCGCACATGTCACCGGGCCGCCGGTACACCATCGTCGCCGCGGCCGGGCTCGTGCTGTTCGGGGTGACCGCGCTGTCGCCGCCCCCGCTGATTGGGCACCTGGTCGTCTTCGCGCTGGCCATCGTGATCGGCTACTACGTCATCGGGCATGTGCACCACGCGCTGCACACCCCGCTGATGTCGGTGACGAACGCGATCTCCGGCATCATCGTCGTCGGCGCGCTGCTCCAGGTCGGGCACGACACACTCCTGATCACGATCGTGGCGTCGATCGCGATCCTGCTGGCCACCATGAACGTCTTCGGCGGTTTCGCCGTGACCCGCCGCATGCTGAGCATGTTCAGCCGGAGCTGACACCATGACCGCAGAATCTGTCGCCAGCGCCGCCTACCTCGTCGCCGCGCTGCTGTTCATCCTCGCCCTCGCCGGGCTGTCCCGGCACGAGACGGCCCGGTCGGGCAACGTGTTCGGCATGGCCGGGATGACGATCGCCCTGGTCGCCACGTTGGTCCTGGCACTGAGCCACGGCATGAACGCGGTCGGCCTCGTCCTGCTGATCGTGGCGGTGCTCATCGGTGCCGTGATCGGCATCATCCGGGCCAAGCGGGTGGCGATGACCGGGATGCCCGAGCTGATAGCGCTGTTCCACAGCTTCGTCGGTCTCGCCGCGGTGCTGGTGGGCTGGAACGGCTACCTCGAGGTGGAGGCGCGTGGTGGCGCGGGGCTCGACCCGTCGCTGCTGGGCATCCACCGCGCCGAGGTGGTCATCGGCGTGTTCATCGGCGCGGTGACGTTCACCGGCTCGATCGTGGCGTGGGGCAAGCTGAACGGCCGGTTGAAGTCGACGCCGCTGATGCTGCCGGGCAAGAACGCCCTGAACCTCGGTGCACTGATCGTGTTTGTCGCGCTCTCTGTGTGGTTCGTCATCGTTCCGTCGCTCGCCGTGCTGATCGGGGTCACCGTCCTCGCGTTGGCGCTGGGCGTCCACCTGGTGGCCTCGATCGGCGGCGGCGACATGCCGGTGGTCGTGTCGATGCTCAACAGCTACTCCGGCTGGGCCGCCGCGGCCTCGGGCTTCCTGCTGGGCAACGACCTGCTCATCATCGTCGGCGCCCTGGTCGGCTCGTCCGGTGCCTACCTGTCCTACATCATGTGCAAGGCGATGAACCGCTCGTTCATCTCCGTCATCGCCGGCGGCTTCGGCATCCAGGCGTCGTCGGGCAAGAGCGCGGAGGACTACGGCGAGCACCGGGAGACCACCGCGGACGAGGTCGCCGAGCTGCTCGCGGCCGCCGAGAGTGTGATCATCACCCCGGGCTACGGCATGGCCGTCGCGCACGCCCAGCACCCGGTCGCCGAGCTCACCCGGCACCTGCGGGCCAGAGGGGTCGACGTCCGGTTCGGCATCCACCCCGTGGCCGGCCGCCTGCCCGGCCACATGAACGTGCTGCTGGCCGAGGCCAAGGTGCCCTACGACATCGTCCTGGAGATGGACGAGGTCAACGACGACTTCTCCGACACCGACGTCGTGTTGGTCATCGGTGCTAACGACACTGTCAACCCCTCGGCCGCCGAAGACCCCGGCTCGCCCATCGCCGGCATGCCCGTCCTGCAGGTCTGGGAGGCCAACGTCGTTGTCGTCTTCAAGCGCTCGATGGCCTCCGGGTACGCAGGTGTCCCCAACCCGCTCTTCTACCGGGAGAACAGCCAGATGCTCTTCGGTGACGCCCGGGATCGTGTGGAGGACATCGTCAAGGCCCTATAGGCGCTCAACACGGCTGTATTCCGTATGAGAGGTGCGCGCGCTCGAAGGACGGTCGAAGCTGGCCGGACTGAGGCGGCGGCGGCCGCCGATCAGGCGCGCCGGCAGGTCGAGGAGGCGCGCCGGCAGGTCGAGGAGATGTCGGCCCGGCGCGGCTTGATGGCGGCCCAGCTGGAGCAGTTGCACCGCCAACTTGCCGCGGTCATGGACTCGCTCGGCGACGGCTTTCGGCAGGCTGAGCAGACGGGCATCTGACCCTTCCCGTACGACTAGCGCCTCATCGATGGTGCTTGCGGGCCTTGCCCGACTTGCGTGCGGCGAGGTCCGCCTGCACACGCTTGCGCAGGGCGTCGCGCCGCGCCACGTCGGCCTTGACCGTCAGCGGAATAGTCGCACTCTGCACTCGACGGCCCGTTTCAGCACTTGAGGTGTGATACACGGAAGGAACCGGAACGGTCTGAGGCTCAGACGGCTTCGGCTGGTATTCCGACCGGGGGAAGGAAGCCGACACGGTCGCAGGCACGGATGGATCCGGCCGGTAGTCGGACAGGAACTCGCGCCACTGCTCGGAGACGCTGCCCGGGTTCCTCAGGTACTGCTGGTGCAGCTCGTACACCAGCCACTCGTTGGCGCCGAAGTCCGACTTCTGTTCGCTAGGAACTGGCGGATCTGGAGTGCTCACGCTGCGTCCTCCGCCGTCACATCCTGGAACATCTGCAGCAGCCCGGCCACCGCCTGCACCTCCAGGTCAGTATGCGCCTCGTCGTAGAGCCGTTCCAGCATGTCCAGCGCCAGGGACGGCGTGAGGCGGGCGTCCACCCGTTCCGCGGTCGCGCGGTCATAGATCCACGTCAAGGCCTCCCACCACCGCTCTTGGCGCACCGCCTCGCGCTCTTCGGTGGCCTTCCTGCTAGCAGCCGCGTAGGCCAGGGCCGCAGCAGCCAGGGCGGCTGCCCCCCCGAACCCAGCGGACAAGAGGAAGCGTCCAAGCCCGGTGGCGAGCAACCCCGGCGCCGCGAAGGCCGCAGCGATCAAGGCCACTCGGTCACCAATCCCTCCTCCCGTGCACCTCGCGGAGGGTACGGTCCGCCACATCCCCCTGCCGCCAAGACCTCCCCGGCGTAAGGCAGACGCGCCCATAGTCAGGTGCCCCCGCGCGGCGACCAGCGCCCGCGAGCGTGGATCTCTCCTCCGCCCTGCCAGTCGTGTCCCGCCGAGTGGTGTAGATCGTCGGTCTGAGAGCGGTGCGGGTGACCGTGACGTGAGGGGCCACCGTGCGACGGTCAGCGAGACCACGCCAATGGTTCTCGCGGAAGGACACCTTCGGTCGGTGGAGGACGGCGTGCTCAGCTGCGCGCAGCACGACTGGAAGTTCGACCTGCAGACCGGCCGCTGCCTCACCAGCGACGACGTCTGGCTACAGGTCAAGCCCGTCGAGCACGACGAGACGGCGACGACACAACCGACCAGCCCAGGACCGCGATGACCGGGAGCTGTCAGCCAACCAGGTGCTCTCCGCGGACACACCAGCGGAAAACGCCCACCTCGGCCTGCGCTCCGCGGTGCAGGCGGTCCTGTTCGGCGCCGCGGTGCAACGCCGGGTGCACTTCATGCGCAACGTGCTCGCGCGGGTGCCCAAGGGCAACAGCGAGATGGTCTCCGCCGCGTTTGCCCAGGCTCACCCTGCCGTCGCCGCGCACGTGAGCGTCCTCAGCACCCGGCACCCGGGCCGGCAGGCGTTCATCGGGACCGCCAAGCAGCGGGCCCTTTGGCAGGAGCAGCAGGCTGAGGTGTTCGAGCAGGCCGGCACCCTCTTGGGCTACCGAGAGCGGTCTGACACAAGAGCCCGTCCGTAGCACCATCACCTCATGTCGATCACCGCGCCCGACTGGCCGGAGACCGAGCGGCGCATCGCCGAGGTCGCGCGTACTCGCCGCGGACGGCACCACGACAAGGCCCTCGCGTCCT
>JALYNA010000025.1 GCA_030773455.1 Actinomycetota bacterium | reverse complement strand
GCAGGGTGGGCCGCTCGTCGCCGTCGACTGCGTCCGCGTCGGTACGCGCCAGCGGGATCTGCATGCCGGACAGGCCGCACAGGTCTCCCACGGTGTACGGCTCGGCCTGCAGGTTCCACCCGGTCAGCGTCGCGGTGGGCGCGGCGACCTCGGGGAGCTCGAGGCCACCCTCGTCGATGCCGACCGCGTCGACGCGGGGGACCCGTACGTCGTAGGGCTGTACGACGTCGGCGTGGCGCCAGTCGTCGATGATGCCCGCGTTGCCACCGACCCGAGGGCCGAAGTCACGTTCCGCGGCCGCGTTGTACAGCCCGTTGTAGTCCACGCCCGGGATGGCGGGGAACCCGGTCGCGTCCCGACCGCTGGAGACCAGCGTCCCGTCCGCGATCGACGGAGCGCGGCTCGCGGGTGGTTCGGTGCCATGGGCCACCCACTCGTCCAACGAGACGAGCAGGGCACGCAGCGCCGGCCCCACGTGCGTGGGGTTGCTCGGTTGCTGGCAGATCCCCAGCGTGGGCTCCGCGTCGGCCGCCGCTACGTGCTGCGAACCGGAGAGGAGGTACTGCCGCACGGTGTCCGGGAGGCCCACGTCTCGGCCGAACCCATCGGTGTTCACCAGTGACGCCTGGAACTGCCAGTACTCCGTCGAACTGTCGGTGTGGACCACCAGCGGATCCGTGTCCGGCCGCTTGAGGATCCCATCCGTCTCACCCGAGATCGGATCCTCGCGGACCCCGTAGTTGAACGGGAAGCTCACGTAGGGCATGTAGCGGTCGCGGTGCTGCGTCGAGAACGGATTCGGCTGGGCGAAGCGATAGTTCAAGAACAGCTTGTGCGCGCCGGGGATGTGGATTTGGACACCGTCGAACACCGCTCGGCCCTCGGTGTCCTCGTTGAACCCCTGGTAGAGGAAGTCCCGCAGGTACATCCCGCTGGACGAGATGCCCTGCCCCAGCACGTGGGTGACGCCGTCGCCGACGGCCAGGGGGTTCGCGTCACCATCGGAGTCGGCGGTCCCGTGCCGGAGGAACGACACCACGTCCCGGGTGGCGGCGTAGCCCAGCCCCATCACTCGAGGATCACGGGCGGTGTAGCCGAGCTCGTAGACGTTGCCCGGTTGGAAGCCGTCGTCGATGCAGACACTCTCGTCGCCGTCGAAGCGCCATGCACCGGCCGGGACGGTCTCACCCTGCGGGATCTCCGGGCCCGACGGGCGGGGCGAGTCACTGGGCCGGACCCGCAGCTCTGCGGCTCCGTCGGTCACCGCGGGATAGCTCGCGAAATTCTCCGATCCGCTCAGCGGTAGACAGTCGGTGCTCCCGTCGGCGGCGAAGTCGGTCTCGTGGAACTCCACGACCGTCTCGCCGGTGATCGGGCTGCCGTCGGCTTCCGTGGGGACGGGCAGCCTGATGGTCATGCGGTTGCCTCCGGGCAGGACGTCACCCTCCCACCCGGACCAGGCGATGGCGTACCCCTGCTCCAGCAGGAAACCGGTCCCGAAGTCCTCCACGGTGGACGGGTCACTGAGACGGTCCTGGGGCACGACCGAGCTGTTGACGTAGGCGAGCGTCCGCTTGTTGCCGCGGTTGTTCACCTCGAAGAACAGCTTGCCGTTCCACCGCGACCGGTCCTGCGGCAGGAGCAGATAGAAATCCGTGTCGTAGGCGACCAGGCCGTCAGCGTCACGGGGTGCCTTGTCCAAGTCGGTGATCACCGCGTTGCGCGGATCGTCCGGGTCAACCAGGAACGCGATGGTACCCACCAGTTTCTCGTAGGCACCGGCGCCGCCGAAGGAGTGACCTCCGACCACGACCTCCGAGCGGGACAGGTCCAGGTCGACCGTGGGCTCGCGGTCCCGCGCCGCTGCGGGGGCGACGCCCAGCAGCGACACGAGGAGCACCAGCGCCAACAGGGGAACGGTCCTTCTCATGGAGGCCTTCTCTCGCGCAACACGGTGTTTCGCGACGAAGGACGCCAGAGTTCATGCAGGCGACGCCGCGTTGCGCCCGGTAGACGACAGTGACGACCGTCATCCGCCCGGTCATGACTTGTCAAGACCGAGAGGCTGTTTCGCGTGCTGGGACGCCGGTAGCAGGTCAGCCTGTGGTGCCGGCTGACTGGCTGGCCGCCGGTGAGGTCCACTGGTGGGGACGAGCGGCGACGAGTGTGGTGTTAAAAGGACGGGCCGCCCTGCGTGCCGGCCACCGTTGCGACCGCCCGTAGCCACCGTCGACTGGCGGCGGCGCCGGGCTCGCGTCCTGGTCCCCGAGGTGCCCGAGTCGCCCAGGACAAACACCTCCACGACTGCCGTTGCCGCACTGACCGCGTGCACGAGGTGCGCGATCAGAGCACGCTGTTCGGAGCACCGAGTTCATGACAGGCGGCTCAGTCTGCGGCGGGCACCCAGCGGGCCGGGCGCTTCTCCCGGAACGCCGCGATGCCCTCCTGGCCCTCCTCGCTCGCGAAGAACCGCGCGGAGAGCTCCAGCAACCCGTCGAACGAGCCGCGCAGCCCACCGGCGCGCAGCAGCCGCTTGGTCTCGGCCAGCGCGGCCGGGGCCCCGGCGGCGAGCGCCGCAGTCTGCGCGGCCACCGCGGCGTCGACCTCGTCGTCGGGCACGCAGAGGTCCACGAGACCGCCCGCAGTTGCCGTCGCGGCGTCGAACACCTCGCCGGTCAGCATCAACCGGTGCGCCAGGTGCGGCACCATCCGCGGCAGGACGACGGCGGAGATGACGGCGGGCACGATGCCCAGCCGCACCTCGGAGAAGGCGAAGGTCGCCGAGGCCGCGGCGACGACGACGTCGCAAGCGGCCGCCAGTCCCACGCCGCCGGCCCGCGCCGGCCCGCGGAGGACGGCGACCACCGGCTTGGGGAAGCGCCACACCGTCTCCAGCAGCTCGGGCAGCTCGCGCACCCCCTGGTCGCCCGCCGCGCCGCCCACCGCCTCGGTGAGGTCCATGCCGGAGCAGAAGACGCGGCCGGTGTGGTCGAACACGACCACGCGCACCGCGTCGTCGGCGAGCGCGTCGGCCAGCGCCGTCCGCAGCCGGGCGCGCATCGCGCGGGACAGCGCGTTGCGGTTGGCGGGGGAGTCCAGCGTGAGGGTGGTGACCCCCCGGGACGTCGAGACCTGCAGCAGGGTGTCGTCGCTCACGACCGCCCATCCTGCCGGGGCGCGCACACTGGAATCAGATGAACGCCGTCCTGCCGCTGCTCGAGGCCCCGCCGCGCACCCTGCAGCTCCCCGGATCCGCTCGCGAGGGGCTGGCCCGCACCCCCTTCGGGCTCTACGTGCACGTGCCCTTCTGCGCCACCCGCTGCGGCTACTGCGACTTCAACACCTACACCGCCGAGGAGCTGGGCCCCGGTGCCGGCCGCGCCGAGTACGCCGGCACCGCGATCGCCGAGCTCCGGCAGGCCGCGCAGACTCTGGCCCCGGACCTGCCGACGGTCTCGACCGTCTTCGTGGGCGGCGGCACGCCGACGCTGCTGCCCGCCGACGACCTCGCCGCCGTCCTCGCCACGGTCCACGAGCTGTTCCCGGTCGCCGACGACGTCGAGGTCACCACCGAGGCCAACCCGGAGACGGTGACTTCGGCGTCGCTGGCCACGCTGCGCGCGGCGGGCTTCACCCGGATCAGCCTGGGCATGCAGTCCGCGGCCGAACACGTGCTCGCCGTCCTCGACCGCCGGCACACCCCCGGCCGCGCCGTCGAGGCGGCGCGGGAGGCCCGCGCGGCCGGGTTCGAGCACGTCAACCTCGACCTGATCTACGGGACGCCGGGAGAGACCGACGCCGACTGGGCCGCCTCGCTCGACGCCGTCCTCGCCGCCCCGGTCGACCACGTCAGCGCCTACGCCCTCATCGTCGAGCAGGGGACCCGGCTGGCCCGCCGCATCGACCGCGGCGAGCTGCCCGTGCCCGACGACGACGTCCTCGCCGACCGCTACGAGCAGGCCGACGCCACCCTCCGCGCCGCCGGCTTCGACTGGTACGAGGTGTCCAACTGGGCCCGGGGTGAGGCCGCCCGCTGCCGGCACAACGAGCTGTACTGGGCGGGCGCCAACTGGTGGGGCGTCGGACCCGGCGCGCACAGCCACGTCGGCGGGCTGCGCTGGTGGAACGTCAAGCACCCCGCCGCGTACGCCGGCCGGCTGCTGCGCGGGGAGAGCCCGGTGCAGGACACCGAGCTGCTGGACGACGACGACCGCGCGCTGGAGACGGTGATGCTCGGCCTGCGGCTGCGCGAGGGGCTGCCGCTCACGGCGCTGTCGGACGCCGGCCGGGCCCGTGCCGCCGACGCCGTCGTCCGGGGGCTGCTGGAGCGCGACGCGCACACGGGCGGCCGCGCCGTCCTCACCGACCGCGGCCGCCTGCTCGCCGACGCCCTCGTCCGCGACCTCACCGACTGAAGAAGGACCCTCCTGCCCCCCGCCCCTCGCGAGCTCGCGGCGGGACCCTGCAGGAGGGCCGGCCGTCGGTCAGCCGCGGATGGCGGGGATGAGCGCGTCGAGGTCCAGCACCCGCACGTGGATGACGTTGCGCTGCTGCAACGCCGCCCGCAGCGCGCGGTGCAGGCCGTCCTCGAGGTAGAGCTCGCCCTTCCACTGCACGGCGTGCGGGAAGAGGTCGCCGTAGAAGGTGGAGTCGTCGGCGAGCAGCGTGTCCAGGGCCAGCTCGCACTTGGTGGTGGTCAACGAGTCCAGGCGGATCTGCCGCGGCGGGATCATCGCCCAGTCCCGCGCCGTCAGCCCGTGGTCGGGATAGGGCCGGCCGTTCCGGACCGCCTTGAAGATCAGGGGATCGACCTCCGCTCTGCGCCGCCCGGTCGGGCGCTGGACCGTCGCCCAGCCTATCGGCCGCCTCCTGCGGACGGCTCCGTGCGCCCGGCGAGGTCCGCGACGGCACCGCCGGTCCGACGTATGCTCGTCTGGCACTCTGTCCGCGGGAGTGCCAGCGCCTGCGCACAGCGCCGTGGGGGTGCCGCGAGCTCCGGCCGGAGTGTCGCCCGACGCATCGACCGTACGGGGAGGTGTCACCGTGGCGCACGACGAGCGCCGCCTGCAGGTCCTGCGGGCCATCGTCCAGGACTACGTCTCGACCAACGACCCGGTGGGCAGCAAGGCCCTGGCCGAGCGGCACGACCTCGGTGTCTCGCCGGCCACCATCCGCAGCGACATGGCCGTCCTCGAGGAGCAGGGCTACATCGCCCAGCCGCACACCAGCGCCGGCCGGGTGCCCACCGACAAGGGCTACCGGCTCTTCGTCGACCGGCTCTCGGCGGTCAAGCCGCTGTCGGTGGCGGAGAAGCGCGCCATCGAGCGGTTCCTGGACGGCGCCGTCGACCTGCACGACATCCTCAGCCGGACCGTGCGCCTGCTGGCCCAGCTGACCCACCAGGTCGCCGTCGTCCAGTATCCGACGCTCTCGCGTAGCGCCGTCCGCCACCTCGAGGTGGTGCAGGTGGCCACCACCCGGCTGCTGCTGGTGCTCATCACCGACACCGGCCGGGTCGAACAGCGGCTGGTCGAGTGCCCGGTCGACGTGGACCGCGACGACGTCGCCGACCTGCGCGCGCTGCTCAACCAGACCTTCGCCGGGGCCAAGCTCGCCGACGCCGCCGGCCTGGTGCCCGACCTGCTGGAGACCGCGCCGCCGCAGCTGCGCCGGCTGGTCGCCGCGATCGGCGCGGCCCTGGTCGAGACGCTGGTGGAGCCGGGGGAGGACCGCCTCGTCGTCGGCGGGACGGCGAACCTCGCGCAGGTCGCCGTCGACTTCCCCGGCAGCCTGCGCCCGCTGCTGGAGGCGCTGGAGGAGCAGGTCGTCGTCCTGCGCCTGATCAGTGAGGTGGACACCGGGGGCGCCGTCCTCGTGCGGATCGGCGAGGAGAACGCCCACGAGGCGCTCACCGGCGCATCGGTGGTCTCCGTGGGGTACGGCTCGGGCGAGCGCGCGCTCGGCGGGCTGGGCATCGTCGGCCCCACCCGGATGGACTACCCGACCAACATGGCCGCGGTGCGTGCCGTGGCCCGCTACGTCGGCCAGATCCTGGCCGAGAGCTGATGAGGTAAGAGACTTCTCGATGGCAACTGACTACTACGCCGTGCTGGGGCTCTCTCGCGGAGCCGGCGACAACGAGATCAAGAAGGCCTACCGCCGGCTGGCCCGGGACCTGCACCCCGACGTCAACCCCGACCCCGGGGCCAAGGAGCGATTCCAGGAGGTCAGCCGCGCCTACCAGGCGCTGACCGACCCGGAGAAGCGGCGCATCGTCGACCTCGGCGGCGACCCGTTCGACACCGGCCAGGGTGCCGGGCCCGGCGGGTTCGGCGGTGCCGGCTTCGGCGGGCTCGGCGACATCATGGACGCCTTCTTCGGCAGCGGGGCGGCCACGCGCGGCCCGCGCAGCCGGGTCCGCGCCGGCGGGGATGCGCTCATCCGCCTCGACCTCGACCTCGACGAGACGGTGTTCGGCACCACCAAGGACATCACCGTCGACACCGCCGTCCTCTGCGACTCGTGCACCGGCGCCGGCACCGCGCCCGGCACCCACGCGACCACCTGCACCACCTGCTCGGGCCGCGGCGAGGTGCAGAGCGTGCAGCGCTCCTTCCTCGGTCAGGTCGTGGCCACCCGCCCCTGTCCGACCTGCGCCGGCACCGGTCAGGTCATCCCCGAGCCGTGCCCCAAGTGCGGCGGCGACGGGCGCGTGCTGGCCCGGCGGACCATCCCGGTGAAGGTCCCGGCCGGCGTGGAGGACGGCATGCGCATCCGGCTCACCGGCCACGGCGAGGTGGGTCCCGGCGGGGGGCCCGCCGGTGACCTGTACGTGGAGATCGCCGAGCGGCCGCACGACGTCTTCACCCGGGACGGCGAGGACCTGCACTGCCGGGTCACCCTGCCGATGACCGCTGCCGCGCTGGGCACCAGCCTGAACCTGCAGACCCTCGACGGCGAGGAGGAGGTCGACATCCGGCCGGGCACCCAGTCGGGCAGCGTGCTCACCCTGCGCGCCAAGGGAGCCCCGCGGCTGCGCGCCACCGGCCGCGGCAACCTCATGGTGCACGTGGAGGTCGAGACGCCGACCCGCCTGGACGCCGAGCAGGAGAAGCTGCTGCGGGAGTTGGCCGCGCTGCGGGGTGAGGACCGTCCGGCCGCCGCGGGCGCCGACGGCCACGGCGGGCTGTTCTCCCGGCTGTTCAAGTGATCACGTGAGCGAGCTCGCGAGCTCACGCATGGGCAGAGCAGTCCCGCGAACGCGGCCGACAAGCGCCAGCGAGGAGGACGCGTGAGCTCCGTCCCCACCGACGACCGGCTACCCGAGCTCGACGGGACGCCGCTGTTCCTCCTCGGCGAGGTGCCCGACACCGCCGACCTGCTGGTCGGCGGCGCCGAGGGCCGGCACGCCGTCGACGTGCTGCGGCTGACTCCCGGCGAGCGGGTACGCGTCGGCGACGGCCGCGGCACCGTCGCCGAGGGGGAGGTCGTCGCCGCCGGTCCGAGGGGCCTGCAGGTGCAGGTCTCCGCCCGCCACGAGGTGCCGCCCCCGGCCCTGGAGATGGTGCTGGTGCAGGCGCTGCCCAAGGGCGAGCGCGGCCCGCTGGCGGTGGAGCTGGCCACCGAGCTCGGCGTCGACCGGATCGTGCCGTGGGCGGCCTCCCGCTGCGTGACCCGGTGGCGGGAGGACCGGGCCGCCAAGGGCGTCGCGAAATGGCGCGCGGCGGCCCGTGCGGCCAGCAAGCAGTCCCGCCGTCCCCGCGTGCCCGAGGTCACCGACGTGATGACCACCCGCCAGGTGTGCGGCGTGCTCGCCGATCTCGACCTGGCGCTCGTACTGCACGAGCAGGCCCGCCACCCGCTGGCCCGGGTGGAGCTGCCGGCGTCGGGCTCGATCGCGGTGGTCGTCGGCCCGGAGGGCGGGCTCAGCGACGGCGAGGTGGTGGCGCTCAGCGCCGCGGGCGCCCGCTCGGTGCGGCTGGGCCCCGAGGTGCTGCGGACCTCGACCGCCGGCGCCGCCGCGCTCGCCGCTCTGTCGGTCCGCACCCGCTGGAGCTAGGAGCCCTGGTGTGACGCGACGCGGGGCCCGGAGGGCTCCCGGCGCGGTGCACGGGCGGGCTCGACGACACGGGGGGACGGCACCTGGCCGTGGTGCGGTCCGGAGGACCGCAGTGTCATCGTCAGCGCAGGGCGGCGCGGGCGCGGTCGCTCACCAGGTCGACCAGCCAGGTGAGGACGACGATCGCGGCGAGCACCGTCGTCACAGCGGCCCAGTCGAAGGTCGCCAGCTCCGCGGCCAGCAGGGCACCGAGGCCGCCGGCGCCCAGCAGCCCGACCAGCACCGTGTCGCGAATGGCGACCTCCCAGCGGTAGAGCGCATGGGCCAGCACCGGCCCGGCCGCCCGGGGCAGCACCCCGTACAGCCACGCACCCACCGGCCGGGCGCCCAGGGCGGTGAGCGCCGCCCGCGGCCGCGGATCGAGCTCCTCGGTGACCTCCGCCGCCAGCCGGCCCAGCACGCCCAGCGTGTAGACGCCCAGGGCCAGCGCGCCGGGCAGCACCCCTGGCACGAGCACGAAGACCAGCACCAGCGCCCACACCGGCGGGGGGACGGCGCGCAGCAGGAGCAGCCCCCCGCGCACCAGCGCCCCAGCGACCCGCCGTCCGGGCCGGGACCGCTCGGCCGGACGCGCCGCCGGACCGGCCAGCAGCGCCGCACCGAACAGGGCGACGGCGACGGCGATCACCGACATCTGCACCGTGTCCACCGCCAGTGCGCCGACCGCGCGCAGCAGGTCGCCGTCGGTCGCCGGCGGCCAGGCCCCACCCAGCGCGAGAGCCAGCTGCTCGACCGTGCGCGCGGATACCAGCGACGCCGGCGACAGCGCCAGATACCAGCACGACCACCCGACCAGGACGACGGCACCGACGACGGCCGCGGTCAGCACCGGGTCCCGGCGCGGGGACGGCGGCGGCGCGGCCAGCCGCCGGCGCACCGCCCGCCCGGCCGCGTCCGCCACCAGGCAGAGCAGCGACAGCGCGTACACCGCGCTCCACACCTGATCCCAGCGCAGCGACGCGAATGACAGCGCCAGCTGGTAGCCCAGCCCGCCGGCCCCGACCATCCCGAGGACGACGGCCGAGCGGACCGCGCACTCCAGCCGGTAGACCGACCAGGACAGCAGTCCGCCCGCCGCCGGTGGGAGCAGCCCGTACAACGCCGCGACCGGGCGCCCGGCCCCCGCCGCCCGCAGGGCCCGGTACGCCCCCCGGGGCACCTCGTCGACCAGGTCGGCGACGACCTTGGCGGTGACCGCGCCGTAGGGCAGTCCGATCGCCAGCACACCCACCCACGGGTCCAGGCCCAGCAGGTTGACCAGCAGCAGCCCCCACACCGCCTCGTGCAGCCCCCGCGGGACGGCGAGCAGCCCGCGGGCGGCCAGCCAGCCGGCGCGGCGCCGTCCCCACGTGCTGCCCGAGACCAGCACCGCGCCGACGGCACCCAGCGCCAGCGCCAGCGCGGTCCCGGCCGCGGCGTAGGCGACGGTGACCAGCACGGACCCGGCGAGGACCCCGAGGAACGCCTCGTCCAGTGCCGGATCCAGCGCCGCGGCGGCGAACCGGCCGAACTGCGCCGTCCCGCCGGGGTTGACCACGTCGCCGCCGACCAGCCTGGCACCGGCCAGCGACCAGGCCAGCAGGGCCGCCGCGCCGAGGCCCCAGGCCCACCGGCGCCGGTCCCGCCGCAGCCCCGGGGTAGCGGGGCGCGTGGGGGCGTCGAGGACGGCGGTCACGACGCCGTCCCGTAGAACTCCGCCAGGTCGGCGGCGGACAGCGCGGCCACCGGGCGGTCGAGCACGATCCGGCCCCCGGCGAGGCCCACCACCCGGTCGCAGTGCCGCCGCACCAGCGCCGGGTCGTGCAGCGCCGCCACCAGCGCCCCGCCCCGGGCCAGGGCCAGCCCGCCGAGCAGCGACAGCGCCCCGTCGGCCAGCACCGGGTCGAGGGCGGACGCCGGCTCGTCGGCCAGCACGAGCTCCGGGCGCTGGACGAACAGGCGGGCGATCGCCACCCGCTGCTGCTGCCCGCCGGACAGGCGCTCGGTGCGCTCGAACGCGCGGTCGGCCAGGCCCACCTGCTCCAGCGCGGCCAGCACCTCGGGGAGACCCTGCGGGCGCACCAGGGACCAGGCCGCCCGGGCCGCCGACCACTCCGCGAGCCGGCCGGCGTTGACCTCGTGCACCACGCGCAGCCGGCCGACGAGCTCCAGCGACTGGTGCACCGTGCCCACGCGGGCGCGCAGCCGCCGCACGGCCCGCCCGGACAGTGCGGCGGGGTCGGCGCCGAGCACCTGCAGCGTCCCGGCGGTGGGCGGCACCGACCCGTTGGCGACGCCGAGCAGCGTGGACTTGCCCGCCCCCGAGGCCCCGACGAGGGCGACCCGCTCACCGGCGCCGACCTCGAGGTCCACCCCGGCCAGAGCGGTCGTGCCGCCGTACCGCACCGTGACGCCGTCCAGCCGCAGGACGGCCGTCAGCGGAGCAGTCCCAGGTCGCGGCCGATCTCCTCGATCCGGTCGTGGTCCGAGGGGCGCGCCGGGACGAAGGCGCCCGCCCCGAAGAGCTCCAGCACCGGGTCGCCCGGTGGCAGGCCGGTGAAGAACCCGGTCAGCCGGTCGCGGAGGTCGGGGACGCCCGTCCGCCCGGCGACCCCCGGGCCGAGCAGCCAGTGGTAGTCGGCGTACGGCGGGGTCTCGGCGTAGCGCACCACCGCCGGATCGACCGCGCCCTCGGCCGACCGGGACCGCCAGACCTGCGCGTTGAGCGCCCCGGCCTGGTAGCTGCCGGAGGCGACCAGCGCGAGGGTGGCGTCGTGCGAGCCGGAGAAGCCGGGCCCGCCGGGGAAGCCCTGCGGATCGACGCCGGCCTCGCGGAGGAACCACGCGGGCATCAGGCGGCCCGAGGTCGAGGTCTCGCTGCCGTAGGTGAACCGCAGCGGCGCCAGCGCCGTCAGGTCGGCCGACGGCGCCAGGCCGGTGCCGGCGTGGACGACGAAGACCGAGGTGAAGGCCCGGTCGATGTCGCGCTGGGCGACCGGCTCGGCGCCCGGCGTCTGCAGCCGGGCCTGGACGCCGGTGAGCCCGCCGAACCAGACCAGGTCGAGGTCTCCGGTGCGGAAGAGGGAGACGGCCGCGGCGTAGTCGGTGACCGGCGTGTACCGGACCTCGAGGTCGAGCGCGGCGGACATCGCGTCGGCGACCGTGCCGTGCAGGCGCTGGAGGACCTCGGGGTCCTGGTCGGGGATGGCGCCGATGCTCAGGACACCGGACGGGGTCGAGGCGGCGGAGCGGCCGCAGCCGGTCACCGTGGCGGCGAGGGCGACGCCGGCGCCGAGGAACGAGCGGCGGGACAGCGGAGGGAGCAGGGACTGGGCTACGGAGCCACCCGACCGGGCGACGCGACGGGTGCGCACTACGTCCTGGCGCAGGGGGAGGGGGCGGGCACGGGGCACCTCCGGGCAGAGGGGGACGGCGGTCGCGGCCATCCTGACCCACGCCGTCCCGGCCTGCCCCCTAGGGTCGGGCCGGTGACGAACTGCCTGTTCTGCCGAATGGTCGCGGGCGAGATCCCGGCCGACGTCGTGCACGAGACCGACCGGACGTTGGCCTTCCGGGACATCAACCCGCAGGCGCCCACCCACGTGCTGGTGGTGCCCAAGGACCACCACCCGACGGTCGCCGCGCTGGCGCAGGCCGACCCGGACCTGCTGGGCGCCGTCGTCCGCGCGGCCTCGGCGGTCGCGGTGCAGGAGGGGCTGGCCACCGAGGACGGCGTCGAGCCCGGCTACCGCGTCGTCACCAACACCGGCCCGGCGGCCGGGCAGACGGTGCACCACGTGCACCTGCACGTGCTCGGCGGCCGCGGCCTCCGCTGGCCGCCGGGCTGAGCGATTGTGCGCGCCGGCTGTGCCCTTGGCCACGTCTTACCTCGAGTGAGACAGTCATGAGGTCGCTGCGACGATCACTTTCCGTCCGGACGAGGACACCGCACGGGCGCTCGAGGTCCTGACCCGCGACGGAACGCCGGTGTCCGCGGCCGTGCGTTGTGCTCTGCTGGCCGCAGCTCGGGAGCGAGCACGAGCCACTCTGCGTGAGGAGGTCGAGCGGCTGGCCGCCGACGGGCAGGACCGGGCTGAGGCCGCATAGGTGCTTCGCGACATGGAGACACTGCGTGCGTGGTGAGGTCTTCCGGCTGCCCGCCCCCCGGGAGGCTCGCGGCCACGAGCAGGCCGGAGCCCGGTACGCGGTGGTCGTGCAGTCCGACCAGCTACCGCTGTCCACCTGGCTGGTCGCGCCCACCTCGGCGTCCGCCGGCCCGGCCAGCTTCCGGCCGGAAATCCAGGCGCGGGCCGGGGTACCCGAGTACTCGTCGAGCAGACCGCCGCCATCGACCCCACCAGGCTCGGGCGACAGTGCCGGACGCCTGACCTTCGACGAGCTCCGTCGCGTCGATGCAGCGCTGCGCCTGGTACTGGAGCTCTGAGGGCTGAGGCCGCGTCGCGTCGCGATCACCGCCCATCGGTTCCGAGTCACCGGCGCCGCGCACCCGGCGCCGTGACTCCTGCGGTGGCCGGCCCGGCCTGCCAGGCTGCCGGGCATGACCGAGCCCGTGCCCGTGCGCATCGAACGGGACGGCGGCGTCGCCGTCGTCGTCCTGGACAACCCGCCGCTGAACCTCTTCGACGCCCCGGTGTTCGACGCGCTTGATGCGGTCGTCGACGAGCTGGTCCGGCTCACCGACCCGGCCGACCCTGCGCGCGCCCGGGCGGTGCTGGTCGAGGCACGCGGCAAGGTGGTCTCCGGCGGCGTGGACGTCACGGTGTTCCGCGACATCGCCGAGGGGCCGGAGCCGGCCGAGCGCGGGGCGGAGCTGTGGCGGCGGCTGCTGCGGGTGACGCAGACCGTCGAGGACCTCCCGGTGCCCACCGTGTTCGCCGCGCACGGGCTGACCCTCACCGCCGCGTTCGAGCTGGCGATGGCCTGCGACATCCTGCTGGCTGCCGAGAAGGCGTCGTTCGGGCTGGTCGAGATCGTCGTCGGGCTGACCCCCTCGATGGGCGGGCCGCAACGGCTGGCCGAGCGGGCCGGGTCCGCGCGGGCCAAGGAGTTCGTCTTCACCGGCGAGCGCTACCCGGCTGCCGTCCTCGAGCGGTGGGACGTCGTCAACCGCGTGCTCCCCGACGAGGGCTTCGCCGAGGCCGCCCGCGCCTACGCCTCCCGGGTGGCCGCCGGCCCCACCGTGGCGCACGCCGCCACCAAGCAGCTCGTCACCACCGCCGTCCGGCAGGGTGCGCGGGCCGCCGACGACCTGGTGCCCGGGGTCTCCGGCGCCCTGTTCGCCACCGACGACCTGCGCGGCGCCGTGAGCTCCTTCCTCACCGAGGGGCCCGGGAAGGCCAGCTACTCCGGCAGGTGAGCGACCGTCCCGACGGCGGTTCCGGTGCTCCGCGCGCGGGTAGAGTCAAGGGGTCCGCACCTCCTCTCGCAGGAAGGCAGGGTCGAGGGTTCTTGCCCGACTCCTCCCCGAACGTCCCCGTGCCCGGAGCCCCCTCGTCCCGTGAGGCCTCGGCGCAAGCCGCCGCCGCCGACGGTCACCCTGGTTCCCCCGCCCCCTCCGCGCCCGGCCCGGGGGACTCCGCCCCGGCCGCCGTCCGGACCACGATCACCGTCCCCGATTCCGTCCCGATGGTCGCCCTGCTCGGCTCCGGCGACGAGCTGCTGCGCCTGGTGGAGAACGACGTCGACGCCGACGTCCACGTGCGCGGCAACGAGATCGCCGTGACCGGCCAGCCGGCCGACAACGCCTTCGCCGTCGCGGTGTTCGACGAGCTGATCGCGCTGATCGGCACCGGCCAGGTGCTGCGCCCGGACTCGGTGCGCCGGGTCATCGGGATGCTGCGCGCCGGCGGCTCCGAGCGGCCGGCCGACGTCCTCAGCCTCGACATCATCAGCCGCCGCGGGCGCACGATCCGGCCCAAGACGCTGAACCAGAAGCGCTACGTCGACGCGATCGACACGCACACCATCGTCTTCGGCATCGGCCCGGCCGGTACGGGCAAGACCTACCTGGCGATGGCGAAGGCCGTGCAGGCGCTGCAGACCAAGCAGGTCAACCGGATCATCCTCACCCGCCCAGCCGTGGAGGCCGGCGAGCGGCTCGGATACCTGCCCGGCACGCTGTCGGAGAAGATCGACCCGTACCTGCGGCCGCTGTACGACGCGCTGCACGACATGGTCGACCCGGAATCCATTCCCCGGCTGATGCAATCCGGGACGATTGAAGTCGCGCCATTGGCGTACATGCGCGGCAGGACGCTCAATGATGCATTTGTCATTCTCGACGAAGCGCAAAATACCACGGCCGAGCAGATGAAGATGTTCCTCACCCGGCTGGGCTTCGGGTCGAAGATCGTCGTCACCGGTGACGTCACCCAGGTCGACCTGCCCGGCGGCGCGCAGAGCGGGCTGCGGATCGTGCGCGAGATCCTCGACGGCATCGAGGACGTGCACTTCGCCAACCTGACCAGCTCCGACGTCGTCCGTCACCGCCTGGTCGGCGACATCGTCGACGCCTACGAGCGCTGGGACGCCAGCCACAAGCAGGACCGCCCGGCCCCGGCCCAGCAGCCGGTGCGCTCGTCGCGGCCGCGCCGCCAGGGGAGCTGACCGCCGTGCCCGTCGAGGTCGCCAACGAGTCCGAGATCGCCGTCGACGAATCCTCCCTCGCCGCCATCTGCACGTACGTGCTGGGCGAGATGGGCGTGAACCCGATGGCCGAGCTGTCGGTGCTCTGCGTCGACCCGGACTACATGAGCACGCTGCACGAGCGCTGGATGGGGGAGAAGGGGCCGACCGACGTCCTCGCCTTCCCGATGGACGAGCTGGACACCGGCCGTCCCGACGAGCCCGACCCCGGTCCGGCCCTGCTCGGGGACGTCGTCCTGTGCCCCTCGGTGGCCATCAAGCAGGCCCGCGCGGCCGGCCACACGATGGACGACGAGCTGATCCTGCTCGCCACGCACGGCGTCCTGCACCTCCTCGGCTACGACCACATGGAGCCCGAGGAGGAGAAGGAGATGTTCGGGCTGCAGACCAAGCTGCTCGACGGCTGGCGCGCCGCCCCGCGGGCCCCGATGACCGGTGAGGTCGTCGACCGGGGGCCGGTCAACCGATGACCTCCGGCGAGATCACCCTGCTGGTGATCGCCGTCTGCCTGATCCCCCTCGCCGGCCTGTTCGGCGCGATGGACGCCGCGCTGCAGCGGGTGTCCAAGGCGCGCGTGGACGAGATGCGTCGGGACGGCGTCAAGCGGGCCGGCGTGCTCTCCGACGTCGTCGCCGAGCGGGCCCGGCACGTGGCGCTGCTGCTCCTGCTGCGGATCCTCTGCGAGATGGTCGCCGCCGTCGTGCTCGCGGTCGTCCTCTACCGGATCTGGGGCGGCGGCTGGCAGCCGGTGCTCGCCGCGGCCGGGGTGATGACCGTCGTCAGCTACGTGC